>JASHQV010000290.1 GCA_030038955.1 Solirubrobacteraceae bacterium | reverse complement strand
CGGGGCGCTGCTCGGCGATCGCGCACGGATCGAGCACGACCCGGCCGACGCCGGCGTGTTCATCCGCTCGATGGCCGCGGGCGACCGCCTCGGCGGCCTCGCGCAGGCCACGCGGGCGGCCGCCACAGCGCTGGTCGTGGCGTTCGACGTGGTCGTGATCGAGACCGTCGGGGTCGGGCAGTCGGAGACCGAGGTGGCCGATGTCGCCGACACCGTCGCGGTGATCGTGCAGCCCGGCGCCGGCGACGTGCTGCAGTTCCTCAAGGCCGGGATCATGGAGGTGCCTGACGTGCTGGTCGTGACCAAGGCCGACCTCGGCCGCGCTGCCCAGCGCACGCTCGCCGACCTGCGTGCGGCGCTCAGCTCGGTGGGCGCCGCCGACACCGCGGTGGTGGCGACCTCCGCCGTCGCGCCACCGTCGGGCATCGACGAGCTGCTGGATGCGCTCGATGCCCATCTGAACTCGTTGGACCTACGCGCGCGGCGGCTTGGGGCACGCCGCGCGCACGCGCTCGCGGACTTCACGGCGGAGTATGGGGAGCACGGGCTGCGCTCGCTCGGCGGGCGACGCGAGGCGGGACGGTGGCTGGCCGCTCAGGACCCGGATCTGGACGTGCCCACGCTGATCGGGATCCTCGAAGGCCGCGCCGGCGAGCGGGAGTAGCCTTTCTCAGATGGAGCCGTTACGCGACGGACACGGGCGCCTGATCGGCGATCTGCGGGTGTCGGTCACCGACCGCTGCAACTTCCGCTGCCAGTACTGCATGCCGGCGGAGGGGCTGCCGTGGCTGGAGCGCTCCGAGGTCTTGAGCTTCGAGGAGATCACCCGGCTCGTCGAGGTGGTTGGGGAGATGGGCGTGCACGACGTGCGCCTGACCGGCGGCGAGCCGCTGGTCAGACGCGACTTCCCGCGATTGGTGTCGATGCTGGCGGCACTGCCGAGCGTGCACGATCTCAGCGTCACCACCAACGGCTTCCTGCTCGAGCGCGACGCCGAGGCGCTGGTGGCCGCCGGCATGGGGCGCTTCAACGTGTCCCTCGACTCGCTGCAGCGCGATCGCTTCTTCCAGCTGGCCCGCCGGGACGCGCTGCCGCAGGTGCTGCGCGGACTCGAGCGACTCGCCGAGTTCCCCGAGGCGCAGCCGATCAAGATCAACGCCGTGGCGATTCGTGGCTTCACCGAGGAGGAGGTGCCGGCGTTCGTCGAGCTTGCGCGGCAAAGCCCGTACGAGGTGAGGTTCATCGAGTTCATGCCGCTCGACGCCGATCACGGATGGCGCTCGGAGTCGGTGCTGACCGGTGGCGAGCTACGCGAGCTGATCGACGCGCTGCACCCGCTGGAGGAAATCGAGCGCGAGCCGAGCGCGACCGCCCGCGTCTACCGGTTCGCCGACGGTCACGGGCGGATCGGGTTCATCAACCCCGTGTCCGAGCCGTTCTGCGCCGACTGCAACCGGATCCGACTGACCGCCGACGGGCGACTGCGCACGTGCCTGTTCTCGCTCAACGAGACCGACCTGCGTGGGCCGCTGCGCGACGGCGCCTCGGACGTCGAGCTGGAGCAAATCATTCGCGACGCCGTGTGGCGCAAGGAGCTCAAGCATCACATCGGCGAGCCGGGGTTCATCCAGCCGGAGCGCACGATGAGCGCAATCGGCGGCTGATAGGACCCGGACAACCGCCGCCGGAGCCGCGTGCACCAGCTCCCCTTGGAGGAAGGGCTGCTGGCGTGCGAGACTTCAGCCCTGATGGGAGGCGACGGGAAGGTACGGCGTATGCGCGTGGTGCTCCCGGCGGTCGCGACGATCGTGGCCGCAACGACACTCGGGGCGACGGTGACGGTCGCGACTGCCAGCACGGATCCGCGCGCGACCACCGCCGTCAGCACGCACCCGCGCGCAAAGGCCACCGCAGCCCGCTCGCGGCAGCGGGCACGAGCCGCCCGCGCCCACAGCCTGATCGATCCTGCCGCCAGCTGCGGCGTCTCGCGCAAGCGCGATCCCAAGGACAGGTTGAAGGTCGTGGGACGGCGACTGAAGGACACCGACGGAAACGTGATCGTGCCCGAGGGAATCTCGATCGTCGGAGGCCCGGAGGAGCGCGACTACGCCGCCGCGGAGGCATCCACCGACGCGCAGATCGACGCCGCACACGCCGCCTGGCACGTCAACTCGCTGCGGCTACAGGTCAGCGAGAGCGACCTGCTCGGCCAGCCAACTCCCGGATACGGCTACGACCGCCCGTTCGCGGACTACCTCAGCCGGATCATCTGCCGGATCCTCTCCTACCACGAGATCCCGATCGTCAACGACAACACGTGGTTCACGGGAGGACAGCCCGACCCGACCAGCACCACGGTCGCGTTCTGGGACTACATGAGCGTCAACTACCGCAGATCGCCGGTGATCTTCGATCTGTTCAACGAGCCGCGGCTGAAGCGGACACGCAGCGGGCGGCCGCTTGGCAACGCCCGCATCTGGAGGCTGTGGAAGCGGGGCGGGACGGTCAGCGGCGTGCACTACATCGGCATGCAGTCGCTGGTCACCGACATTCGCAAGCGGTTCCACGCCGGCAATGTGATCTGGGTGGAGTCAGCCTACGAGACCTCGCACACCGCGGACCTTCCCGGCCATCTGCTCAGCGGCAGCAACCTCATGTACTCGTTCCACAAGCTCCGCCTCAACGAGCCGGCGACCTGGTATGCGGTCGGCAAGCTGGCCGCCAGGGGGATCGCACTCGTCGACGGAGAGTGGGCGCAGTACGCGGCGCTCGATCGACCTTGGGAGTGCTACGGGGACGCGTACACCTCCGCGCCGGCGTATCTCGCCTACTGGAAGCGCGAGAGCGTCGGGATCGAGGCGTGGTCGCTGCAGTACGGCTCGCTGGCGCAGGCCGAGCCCGGCGCGGTCGTGCACGACGGCAACTACGGCGACTTTCCGACCGACGCTGCGTCGCTGGAGGTGCCCAACTCGATGAGCTCGGACTACGGCTGCAACGCTCAGAGCCTGGGTCAGGGGGCCGGCAGCTTGGTGATGAGCTACTTCAAGCAAAACACGGCGGCAGCGCCGCGGGCGCTGTTCGCGTCGGGCTCCTGACTCGGACCGCGGCCGACCGGAGGCTCAAGACCTCCGCGGGTCGAAGTTCGTTGGACTGTCAGTCGATATTCGACGCGCGGGAAGCTCATAACTGGCGCGCAACCTCGAGGGCGCCACAATCTGGGGCAGCATGCTGCTGCTGATGCTGTTCGCGCTGGTGGCTGGCGCCGGGACCGCGATCACTCCCTGCGTGCTGCCGGTGCTGCCCGCGCTGCTGTCGGCCAGCGGCGTCGGCGGCCGGCGGCGGCCGCTCGGGATCGTGCTGGGGCTGGCGGTCACGTTCACGGTCGCGATCGTCGCATTGGCCCAGCTGGTGCACGGAGTCGGGCTGGGGAAAGGCACTGCGCGGAACCTGGCGATCGTCGTGCTGATCTGCTTCGGGGTGGTGCTGCTGGTTCCGGGACTGGCCGCGCGCGTGCAGGCGCCGCTGTCCCGGCTCGCGCGGTTTGGGCCGCGCCGCCGCGGGAGCGGCTTCTGGAGCGGCTTGGTGGTCGGCGGCGCGCTCGGCTTCGTGTGCGCCCCGTGCGCCGGTCCGATCCTGGCGGCGGTGATCTCGGTCAGCGCGTCGATGATGGGACCGAGCGCACAGGTGGTGGTGATCGCCTTCGCATACTCGATCGGGCTCGCCGCGATGATGCTCCTCTACGGCTTCGGTGGGCGCGCGGTGCTGGCTTGGTTGCGCAGGTTCGCTCGAGGAGCGGTGGTGGAGCGAGGGCTCGGGTGCGTGCTGATCGCCACCGGGGTGTTGATGGCGTTCAACCTCGATGTGCGCTTCGAGGACGCGCTCGCGCGGGACACGTCGCTGCCCGCGATCCTGGTCGATCCGACGCGGGCGCTGGAGAACTCGAATGTCGTCCGGAAGCGCCTGGCCTCGCTGCGACCGGAGTCGCGCTACGTGCTGGCGGCCAAGCGCGCCAAGGTGATGCTGCCCGACCTTGGCCGCGCCCCCGGGTTCGTGGACACGCAGGACTGGTTCAACACGCCGGGCGACCGACCGCTGACGCTGGCCTCAATGCGGGGTCACGTGGTGCTGGTCGACTTCTGGACCTACACGTGCATCAACTGCATCCGCACGCTGCCGTTCGTCGAGGGTCTTTACCGGCACTATCACCGCTACGGCCTTGACGTGGTCGGCGTCGAGACGCCCGAGTTCACGTTCGAGCAGATCGCCTCGAACGTGCGCCAGGCGATCCATGCCGACGGGATCACCTACCCGGTCGTGCAGGACAACCGCTACGGAACCTGGGACGCCTATCAGAACGAGTACTGGCCGGCCGAGTACCTGATCGACGCCCACGGCGACGTCCGCCATACGCAGTTCGGCGAGGGTAACTACGGCGAGGACGAGCGCGACGTGAGAGCGCTGCTCACGGCAGCCGGTGCCAAGCACCTGCCCGCACCGATGACCGCCCATGCGATCCTGCCCTCGCGTGAAATCGGGACGCCGGAGACGTACCTGAACCCGGAGCGCAGCGCGGGCTTCGTGTCACCGCTCCAGCGGGGCGTGCACAGCTACAGCGCCCCCCACACGCTGGCGCTGGACGCATGGGCGCTGGGTGGTCTATGGCGCGTCGGCTCGGAGTCGATCACCCCCGCCGGTGGCCGCTACGCGTTCGTCGAGGGCGCCGTGCAGGCACGCGACGTGTACCTGGTGATGACCTCGACCGGCAACCTGCCGCGCCGCGGTCGGGTGCTGCTCGGTGGCGCGCCGATCCCGGCGCGGTACCGCGGCAGCGACGTCGGCGCCGGCGGCTGGTTCACGGTGCGCGCCCAGCGCCTCTACAACCTCGTGAAGCTGCCAGCCGACGCCCGCTTCGTCGTCAAGGTCGAGCTGCCGCCAGGCGTGAGCGCCTACGACTTCACGTTCGGCTGAGGGGTCGTGACGGAATTAGTTGTGGAATCGGGCGAGTGGCTGGGCGTGGATGGCAGCCCCGACTCGCCACGAGGATACCCGGCGTATCTGAGGGCGAGTCGGGGCTGCCAGGCGCGTCCAGACGGCGTCGGAGCCGCAAATAATTCCGCCACGACCCCTAATCCGCCCGGCGGCCGGCGAGGCGACGTGCGAGCATCGCCTGCGCGATCAGCAGGTCCTCGGGGGAGTTGACGTTGAACAGCTCGTCGGGGTCGGTCACCTCGATCAGCACCGGATCGAGCGCCGCGACGGCGCGCTGCGCCGGCTGCAAGGCCTCCCTGGCGGCCGGCGCCAGCAGCGCTGCGGCGGCCGGCTGGTAGCACCCGAGCAGCGGCTGCGTGCGCCCGCCGGCGGTGGCGATCACGGCCGGCGCGCCCGCCGGGTCGGCGCGGGCGAGGCGGTCGATCAGGATCGGCGTGACGAACGGCAGGTCGGCCGGGCAGACGAGCACGGCGCGACCCTCCGCCAGTGCCAGCGCCTCGACGATCCCGACCAGCGGGTGCCGCGGCTCAGCCGGCTCGATCCACACCGTCACCCCGGGCAGCGGCGGCAGCAGCACGTCGGGCTTGGCGATCACTGCCGCCGCGCCCAGCGCCTGGCGCAGCGCCAGCAGCGGGTGCTCGATCAGCGGGCGGCCGCCGAGCGGCACGGTCAGCTTCGAGCCGCCCATCCTGGTGCCGCGACCGCCGGCCAAGACAACCCCGATCGGCGGGGGATTTTCAGCCACTACACTCGCTTGACATGGAGGGCTCAACCGAGGTTCGCAGCTGGTTGCGCTGTTATCGCTGCTGGTCCCAGAACCTCGAGGTCCAGGTCCACTACGAGGGCATCCACCGGATCGACCCGGAGACGGGCGAGCGGGCGGAGGTGGTGGACGAGATGCAGGAGGCTGTCGTGCAGTGCCTCGAGTGCATGCACGACCAGCCGCACCTCGGCTTCCATAACGGCCGCGTCGAGCCGGTGGCCGATCGCTGGGAGCGGATGATCGCCGGCACCCCGTGGGTCGCCTCCTGCACGGTCACGGTCGACGCCGACGACGTCGAGACCTGCTCGGGCCCGGAGGCCAGCGATGCCCTCTCCTATGCCGCCTTCGGCGATCACGGCACGCGCGAGTTCTTCACGCACGTGCGCTTCCACAAGCACGACGATGAGCGGATCGTCGTGCACTTGCTGGTGGAGCTGTACGCGCGCTCGGCCGACGAGGCAACCGAGGTGTTGGAGGAGGCTGCCCGCGGCACGCTGGCGATAACGTCGCTGGCCGAGGAGGCGCGCCCGCCGGCCTCGACCGGCCCGGGCTCGCACTGATCCGCCGGACGCAGCCCGCTAGGTGCCGTCGGGCGCCGGCTCCGGCGCCGACGGCTGAGCCTGGTTCGCCCGCATGCGACTCGCGCTTTGACGATCGCTGCCACGCACCGCCAACCCTATCTGCACGAGCATCAGTGCGAGCGCAACCGGCACCGTGGCGGGCAGCTCGTTGACGACTAGGAACAGCAGGTCGAAGATCGCCGCCAGCACCAGCGTCAGCGCCGCCGTGGTCAGCTGCACGCGACGCTGACCGACGAATGCCGCCCCCAGCAGGGCGGCGACGAACATGTCCCCGTAGCCCATGTTGACCCCGCCGAACGTCTCCGACTGCAGCTGCGGCAACCCCGCTCCCGGAGCGGCCGCGACGAGCACGTCGTTGGGATGCTGCAGCAGGTCGGAGGCGACCAGCCAGACATCGGCCGCCGACATCGCGAGGATCCCCAGCTTCAGCCACCTGGTCGGGGTGACCGCGCCGAGCAGGACACCCAGGGTGACGCAGCTGAGCGCGCTGAGGACGGCGCCTGCGGCCTCCCCCGGCAGCGTCGCCGGAGCCCGCCAGGCCAGCACGAACAGCCCTGCGGCCAGCGCCGCCAGATACGGGCGCGAGCCACGAGCCGCCCAGCCTAAGGCGACGGCCGCCAGGATCGGGACCGCCACCAGCGCGAGGTCGGTGAGCCACGTGGCGGAGCCCGACGCGTAGCGGATCAGGAAGATCACTCCGACGATCGAGCCGACCGGGATCAGCGCCCAGCCAGGGCCGTGCAGGCGCCGCGCCAGACGGCTGATGAAGGCGTCCGGCTTGACGGCGCGCGGTGCCGCTACAACCCCGGCCTGGAGGACGAGCAGACCGGCGTCGGAAGGTACGAACGGAAGGGCCAGTGCAGTATCGAGAGTACTTCGCTCGCGGGGCTACGCGGACTCGCCCGGGCCGAGCCGCTGCTCGAGCGTGTCCAGCTGCTCGTGCAGCTCGTCCGGAAGCCTGTCGCCGAAGCGCGCGTAGTGCTCGCGCATCTGGGGCAGCTGCGCACGCCAGCCGTCGGCGTCCACGGTCAGCAGCTGCTGCATCGCCTCGGCGGTCACGTCGAGGCCCTCGGTGTCGATGCCGCCTTCGCCCACCACCGGCAGCAGGCCGATCGCGGTCTCGACCGCCTCGGCCTCGCCCTGGCAGCGCCGGAAGATCCAAGCGAGCACGCGGGAGTTCTCACCGTAGCCCGGCCACAGGAACTTGCCGTCGGCGCCCTTGCGGAACCAGTTGACGTAGAAGATCTTCGGCAGCTTCCGCGGGTGGGCGGGATCTGATTTGCCGATCCGCAGCCAGTGAGCCCAGTAATCGCCCATGTGGTAGCCGCAGAACGGCAGCATCGCCATCGGGTCCCAGCGCAGCTCGCCCAGGTTCCCGGTGGCCGCCGCGGTCTTCTCGGAGGACATGATCGAGCCGAGGAACACGCCGTGGTTCCAGTCGAGTGCCTCGTAGATCAGCGGCACGACGCCGGCGCGGCGACCGCCGAACAGCATCGCGTCGATCGGCACCCCCACCGGGTCCTCCCACTCGTCGGCGATGCTCGGACACTGCGCCGCGGGGACGGTGAAGCGCGCGTTCGGATGCGCGGCGGGGGTGCGCGAGTCGGGCGTCCAGTCGTTGCCACGCCAGTCAGTGGCGTGCGCGGGCGGCTCGCCGGTCAGCCCCTCCCACCAGACGTCGCCGTCGTCAGTCAGCGCACAGTTGGTGAACACGGTGTTGCGCTCGATCGTGTCGATCGCGTTCGGGTTGGTCCGGGCGCCGGTTCCCGGCGCAACCCCGAAGAAGCCCGACTCGGGGTTGACGGCGTACAGCCGGCCGTCCTTGCCGAACTTCATCCAGGCGATGTCGTCGCCGACCGTCTCCACCTTCCAGTCCGGGAGCGTCGGGATCAGCATCGCCAGGTTGGTCTTGCCGCAGGCGCTGGGGAAGGCGCCGGTGATGTACTTGACCTCGCCCTCCGGGCTGGTCAGCTTGAGGATCAGCATGTGCTCGGCCATCCACCCCTCGTCACGGGCCATCACCGAGGCGATCCGCAACGCCAGGCACTTCTTGCCGAGCAGCGCGTTGCCGCCGTAGCCGGAGCCGAACGACCAGATCTCGCGGGTCTCCGGGAAGTGGACGATGTACTTGTTGTCGGCGTTGCAGGGCCAGGGAACGTCCTGGGTCGGTGGGTCGAGTGGCATCCCGACCGAGTGCAGGCAGGGCACGAACTCGCCGTCGCTGCCGAGGCAGTCGAGCGCGGGCTGGCCCATGCGGGTCATGATCCGCATCGACAGCGCCACGTAGGGAGAGTCGGTGAGCTGCACGCCGACGTACGAGATCGCTGAGCCCAGCGGCCCCATGCTGAACGGCACCACGTACATCGTGCGCCCGTGCATCGAGCCCTCGAACAGCCCTCTCAGCACCGACCGCATCTCCTTCGGGTCGGCCCAGTTGTTGGTCGGTCCGGCGTCCTCCTCGCGCTCGGAGCAGATGAACGTGCGGTCCTCCACCCGGGCGACGTCTCCGGGGTCGCTGAACGACGCGTACGAGTTCGGACGCTTGGCGTCCGACAGCTTCGTGAACGTGCCCGCATCGATCAGCAGCTGCGCGAGGCGGTCGTACTCCTCGGCAGAGCCGTCGCACCAATGGACCTCGTCGGGCTGCGTCAGCGCGGCTACCTCCTCGACCCAGGCCCGGAGCTTGGCGTGGTCGGTGGTCGCTTGCTGTTTCTCCGGCGCGGTATGCGACATGTGGCAGGCACTCCTTGAGAGCAGGCGGTGGTCCGTCAGGGTACCGGGAGGTTGCTCTCCGGCATCCGTGGGGAACCGCACTTACGGGTCTGGGTGGCTCGTTTCGTTTACCTCAGCAGCTTCATCCGGCCTGCGCGGGACCAGCACAAGTCGCTTGAACTCGGCGACCAGCGTGCCCTCCTGGTTGAGGACGCGCGTGTGCACCTTGACCGTCCCGCGGTCGGGCTTGGAGCGCGACGGGCGCACCTCCAGCACCTCGGACTCGCAGAACAGCGTGTCGCCGTGGAACACCGGCGCCGGATGCGACAGCTCCTCAGTCGCAAGGTTGGCGATCGCCTTGCCGCTCACGTCGGACACGCTCATCCCCAGCGCCAGCGAGTAGACCAGCGGTCCGACGACCACGTTGCGACCCTGCTGCGAGCCGGCTGCGTAGACATCGTTGATGTGCAGCGGATGGTGGTTCATCGTCAGCAGGCAGAACAGATGGTCATCGGCCTCGGTCACGGTCTTGGCTGGCCAGTGCTTGTACACGGCACCGACCTCGAACTCCTCCAGGTAGCGGCCGTAGGGGTGCGCGCCGGTGGCCTCGCGCGCCGCCTGATCGGTCTCTACAGAGCTCATCGGGTTCTCCTGAGTCGGTCCGTGGCCGCAGGAGCGAGGCGACGCTGTTAAACCACTCAACCCGCGCGGGTGCACGGGCCTTGTTCGCCGCCTCCACCCTTGCGGAGGCGGGCGATTATACGGGATCGGACGCTCGGCGCAAGACGATTGAACAGCGGCGGCGGCCCGGCTCGGAGGCCGTCGGGCCGCCAGCGCGGGAGCGCCAACGCTAGCGTTGGCGTGCTGAGGACCTATCCCACTTGGATCGCACGCCTGGATGCGGCCCAGTCGCGCGCCCAACTGAGATATGCCCTAAGGCGTCGTGACGACAAGGAGACCACCCGTGCGAAACCCCCGTGACTTCGTCAAGCCCCTGGCGATCGGCGCGCCCGCGCCGGTGCTGGAGATCCCGTTCAAGCCTTCGCGGATGATCCACTTCCTCGACTTCTCCAACGAGAAGATGGTCGCCAAGGCCCCGGAGATCGTCGGCACCGTGGACATCCTGCTGGGCAACCTGGAGGATGCCGTGCCGGTCGATCGCAAGCAGGCCGCGCGCGACGGGCTGGTGCGCGTCGGCAAGCAGATCGAGCTCGGCGACACCCAGCTGTGGACCCGTGTCAACAGCCTCGAGTCGCCGTGGGTGCTGGACGACCTGGAGACGCTGGTCGGCGAGATCGGCGACAAGCTCGACGTGATCATGCTGCCCAAGGTCGAGGGACCCTGGGACATCCACTACGTCGACCGGCTGCTGGCGCAGCTGGAGGCGAAAGCGGGACTGGAGCAGCCGATCCTCGTGCACGCGATCCTGGAGACCGGGCTGGGCGTCATCAACCTCGAGGAGATCGCCACCGCCAGCCCGCGCATGCAGGGAATCAGCTTCGGACCGGCCGACCTGGCCGCGTCCAGGCGGATGAAGACGACGCGGGTCGGCGGCGGCCACCCGGGGTACCGGGTGATCGAGGATCCGGACCCGGACGACCCCGAGGCGGACCGGGCCAGCGCCCAGCAGGATCCGTGGCACTACTCGCTCGCGCGGATGGTCGACGCCTGCACGTCCGCTGGGATCCTCCCGTTCTACGGGCCCTACGGGGACATCGGCGACACGGTCGGCTGCGAGACGCAGTTCCGAGCGGCGTTCCTGCTCGGCTGCGTCGGCGCATGGTCGCTGCACCCGAGCCAGATCGAGATCGCCAAGCGGGTGTTCAGCCCCCCGCCCGAGGAGGTGCTGTTCGCGAAGAAGGTGCTGGCGGCGATTCCCGACGGTCGCGGCGTGCACATGATCGACGGCAAGATGCAGGACGACGCCACCTGGAAGCAATGCCAGGTGATCGTCAGCCTGGCGCGGATGCTGGCCGACAAGGACGAGCAGCTGAAGGCCGCCTACGAGTTCTGAGTGCGTTGCGTGCGGCCGTCACGGGCTCTAAGGACCTATCTCAGTTGGGCGCGTGCGAGTGGGGTGGTTCAGGGCCAAGCTGGGCGCCGCACGAGGTCGTGGCAGGTAGTGAGCCACCTGCAAGACCGCGCCTGGCGAGCCAGCGCCGGACCTGGGCCGCATCCAGGTGTGCGATCCAAGTGGGATAGGTCCTAAGATTCCGCGACCATGCGGATCTCGGCCAAAGCCGACTATGCCGTTCGTGCGGTCGTGGAGTTGGCCGCAAGCAATGGCAGCAAGCCGGTCAAAGCGGAGCGGATCGCCACCGCCCAGGACATCCCCCTGAATTTCCTGGAGAACATCTTCGGCGAGCTGCGGCATGCCGGCATCGTGCGCTCGCACCGCGGCGCCGAAGGTGGCTTCACGCTCGCCAAGCCGGCGGCCGAGATCAGCGTCGCCGACATCATCAGAGCCGTGGAGGGCCCGCTGGCCAGCGTGCGCGGAGCCCCGCCCGAGCAGGCGACCTATGCCGGCGCCGCGGAGGCGCTGCTGCGCGTGTGGATCGCGGTCCGTGCCAACCTGCGGCAGGTGGTCGAGAACGTCAGCGTCGCCGACGTCGCCGAGGGACGGCTGCCGGCGGCGATCGACAAGCTCGCCGAGGACCCGGAGGCGTGGGTCACGCGATAGCCGGTCACGCGAGGGCCGGCGCTGCGGATCGGCGCCGGCGCACATCGGTGGCGGGCCGACTCACGCGGTAGCCGGAGCGGCGGCGGCGCCGACCGGCGCCGCCGCCGGCGGCCGCACGTAGACGACCGCTCCGCGGGTGAGCTCCAGCTCGACGGCACGCGCGCGGGTCAGCTGCGCCTGAGCGTGCCCGCCGCCGGCCAGCTCGAGCTGCACCCGAACCTCGAAACCGAGGTGCACGACGCGGCTGACGATCGCCTCGACGGTGCCATCCCCCGGCGACAGCGACACGTCCATGTCGTGCGGGCGCACGAGCTTTCCGTGCACGCGGCTGACCGGCCCGACGAAGCTCATCACGAACTCGGAGGCGGGGTGGTCATAGATCTCCAACGGACTGCCGACCTGCTCGATCCGGGCGGTGTTCATCACCGCGATCCGGTCGGCCACCTCCATCGCCTCCTCCTGGTCGTGCGTGACCAGCAGCGTCGTCACGCCGGAGTCGTCGTGGAGCCGGCGCAGCCACTGCCGCAGCTCGGCGCGGACGGTGGCGTCAAGCGCGCCGAACGGCTCGTCGAGCAGCAGCACGCGCGGCTCGACGGCGAGCGCGCGGGCGAGCGCCATGCGCTGGCGCTGGCCACCCGACAGCTGCTGCGGCCGCTGCCCTGCCCACTTGCTGAGGCCGACCAGCTCGAGCAGCTCCTGCACGCGCTCGCGCACCTCGGGCTTGGGGCGCTTGCGCACGCGCAGCCCGAAGGCGACGTTCTCGAACACGCTCATGTGCTGGAAGGGGGCGTAGTGCTGGAAGACGAAGCCGAGCTGCCGCTCCTGCGGACGCGCATCGGTGACGTCGACCGCGTCGATCAGCACGCGCCCGTGGTCCGGCGTCTCGAGCCCGGCGATGATCCGCAGCAGCGTCGACTTGCCAGAGCCGCTCGGCCCCAGCAGCGCCGTCAGCGAGCCCTCCGGCACCTCCAGGGTGACGCTGTCCAGGGCGGTGAAGTCGCCAAACCGCTTCTCCACCTCACGAGCCTCGATCTTCATCCGGACCTCCTCCGGCCTGGCGTCATCCGGACCTCCTCCGGCCCAGCAGGGTCATCACGAGCAGTACCAGCAGCGACAGCACGGCGAGCTCGGTGGCGGCTGCGTAAGAGCTGGTCGTGGCCGCCTCGCCGAACCCCTGCTGGCGATCGTAGACGAGCAGCGGCAGCGTCTGCGTGGAGCCGGCCACGTTCGACGAGACGACCAGCACGGCGCCGATCTCGCCGAGCGCCCGGGCCGTTGTCAGCACGACCCCGTAGGCCACGCCCCAGCTGATCGAGGGAATCGTGATCCGCCAGAACGTCTGCCACGACGAGGCGCCGAGTGTGGCCGCCGCCTGCTCCTGCTCGTCTCCAACCTCGAGCAGCACCGGGCTGACCTCGCGCACGACGAACGGCAACGACACGAACACGGTGGCGATCACCATCCCGGCTGGCGCGTAGATGATCTGGATCCCGTGACCCGTGAGCCAGCTCCCAAACCACCCCGACTGGCCGTACACGAGGATCAACGCAAGCCCGACGATCACCGGCGACACCGCGAACGGCAGATCGATCACCGCGCCGAGCAAGCCCCGCAGCCACCGCACCGGCCGGCGCGTCGAGTCACCGCGAACCAGCGCCAGCGCGCAGCCGACGCCAAACACGGTGTTCAGTGGCACGGCGATGATCGCGATGACCACGGTCAGCCATAGCGCGCTGATCGCCGCCGGCGTCGTCATCCACGACCACGCGGTCCCCAGGCCGTGCTCGAACGTGCGCACGAACACGACGCCGATCGGCAGCAACAGCAACAGCGTCAGGTAGACGAGCACGAGCGTCCGCAGCGACCACGCGGTGCGACGGCTAACGACCAACTCGCACCTCCCCGAAGCGACGCAGCGCGGCCAGGATCAGCAGCGAGAACAGCAGCAGCACGACGGACAGCGCGGCAGCCGAGTGGGTGGCGTCACTCTCGATGTCGTCATAGATGACGATGCTGGCAATCTGGATCTTGCCGGCGATCAGCAGCAGCGTTCCGATCTCGCCGACCGCGCGCGCGAACGCCAGACCCGCGCCGGACAGAATCGCGGGACGCAGCGCCGGCAGCACGATCCGGCGGAACGTGACCGCGCCCGAGGCGCCGAGCGAGGCAGCCGCTTCCTCCACTTCTGGGTCGCACTCGAGCAGCACCGGCTGCACCGAGCGGACCACGAACGGGAGCGTCACGAACAGCAGCGCCACCACCACGATCGTCCGCGTGAACGCAATGTTCACGCCGATCGGGCTGCTCGGCCCGTACAGCGCGAGCAGGGTGACGCCGGCGACGATCGTCGGCAGCGCGAACGGCAGGTCGATCAAGGCGTTCAGCAGACGCTGAGCGGGAAGCCGGTCACGGACCAGCACCCATGCCACGGCGGTGCCCATCACCGCGCCGATCGCCGCGACGATCAGCGAGATCACCAGCGTCACCTCGAGCGCGTTCAGCGCCAGGCTGTTGGTGACCGATGACCAGAACGTGCCGAGCCCGCCGGAGAAGGCGTCGACCGCGACCGCGGCCAGCGGGATCATCACGATCGCGCTCAGGTACAGCAGGACCAGCCCGAGGCCGAGGCCGGGTGCACGCACCCGAGCCCTGGTCCCGGCCCGTCCGGCGGCCAGCGAGCGATTCGGATGAACCGCGAGCGCGGAGTCAGCTGGAGGCAGTTGGGTACCCCGCTGCCTGCTCGATCTTGGTGATCGACCCGGTCGACGGATCGAAGAACTCGCTCTTCGCCTTCGTCCAGCCCCCCAGGTAGTTGATCGTGAACAGCTGCGACGGCGTCGGGAACTCCGACGCGTACTGGTCGAGCACCGATTTCAGCACCGGCCGGTACCCCTGCTGGGCCCAGATCCTCTGTGCCTGCGGCGTCACCAGCCAGTTGACGAATGCCTGCGCCTGCTTGGCGTGCTTGCTCTTGGTGGTGACCGCGTCCGGGGTCTGGATCAGGATCGTCTGCTTGGGGATGATGTACTGGATCGCATCGCCGGCATGCTCCGCCGCGATCGCGTCGCTCTCGTAGTCGAGCAGCACGTCGCCCTCACCGCTCGTGAACGCCTCGAGCGCCGAGCTCGCACTCGACGGCTCGCTGGCAGTGTGCTGGGTCAGCAGCGCCTTCACGTAAGCCAGCGCCGCCGCCGGGCTCTTGCCCTGCTCGAGCTGGGCCCCGTAGGCGGCCAGGATGTTCCAGCGCGCGCTGCCCGACGTCGACGGGTTCGGGGTCACCACCTTGATCCCGGGCTGCAGCAGCGAGCTCCACCCGGTGATGTGCTTGGGGTTGCCCTTGTGGACGATCATCACCACCACCGAGTCGGCGACGTTGCCCGCGTACGGGCCGGAGTCCCAGGTGTTCGCGACGATCCCGTCCTTGACCAGGGTGCTCATGTCGGG
>JASHQV010000028.1 GCA_030038955.1 Solirubrobacteraceae bacterium | reverse complement strand
GCTGACGCTGTCCGCGCCCGAGCTGACCGTTCTGCTAGGCGGCCTGCGCGTGCTCGGCGCCAACCACGGCGACTCCCGGCACGGCGTCTTCACCGACCGTCCCGAGAAGCTCACGAACGACTTCTTCGTGAACCTGCTCGACATGGGCACCGAATGGCACCCGTCGCCCTCGGGCGACGGCGTCTACGAGGGCAGGGATCGGGCGACCGGCGCGCCGAGGTGGACCGGCACCGCCGTCGACCTCGTGTTCGGCGCCAACTCGCAGCTGCGCGCGATCGCCGAGGTCTACGCCTCAGACGACGCCGAGCAGAAGTTCGTCGAGGACTTCGTGGCCGCCTGGGACAAGGTGATGAGCCTCGACCGGTTCGACCTCGCCGTCGCCGCCTGAGCGGCGGCCGCCCGGGAAGCGCCGCTTGGTGAAGTCGATGTAGGCGGTGGCCGGTTCCCACCAGGAACCGGCCACCGCTTTTCAATCGCCGCCGCTATCTGGGCAGCACGCGAGCTGGCTCCGCCACCTGCTGGAAGGTCGGCCTGTTCTGGAACGGGAACGGCTGGATGCCGATGGCGCTCAGCGACGTCCAGCTGTCCTCGTCGTAGCAGCTCGGCTGCGGGTCGTTGCGGCAGTAGCCGTGGCCGTACATCGACTTCGGCGAGACGCGCAGGGCGGCGAGCAGCGAGCGCCGGAGTGCGCGGCGGCAGGCCGAGAAGGAGCCGTGGCCGCAGTAGATCCGGGAGTACGCTCCCCGCGGCCGCCGGTGCGTGCGCGGATCGTGCCGTGCCAGCAGGTCGCGCAGATCCTTGTCGACCTGGCCGTACCACCCCTGGGCGAAGTCGGGCTCGTTCGGCTGCGTGCCGGTGTACACCGATCCCAGCGGCAGCATCCGCCGCACGGCAGCGAACACGGTGCGTCCGAGCGTCGGCTCGAACTCCGCCGCCACCAACCGCGGCCACCAGGCGTCCATCGTCTCAATCGCTCGGTTGTTCGCGTAGATGCCGGTCTTCGCGAGATCCCACCGGTGGCCGCCGGCGCGATACCAGGCGTTCAGCTGTGCGATCGCCTGCCGCAGCCTCGGATTTGACGGGTGCCCCAGCACCTGACGGAGGATCGGCCACAGCACCACCTCGCGGATGTCCTCGGTGGCGGCCAGCTCCATCGCCTGCACGAGCTGCGCGGCGTCCATCTTCCCGTGGCCTTTGCGGAGGTCGGCGGTGATGTGGGCGCGGATCAGCTGCATCCGGTAGACCGGGCCGTAGCCGTAGTTGTCGTCGGCGGCCGCCCACCGCGGTGCCTGCTTGTTGTTCCACGAGACCAGGTAGGCGGGGTCGATCGCCTGCGGGTGGGCCGAGAAGGGGATGTCCGTCTCGGTGTGGCGGCGCGGGTTGAAGCCACGCCAGTCGTAGGCCCCGGTGCCGAGGATCGGGAAGTCAGGGGAGGTGCCGCGGGCGCGCTGCGGGTACCAGCCCGATTCGAAGTAGGCGATGTGACGCGCGTTCACATACGCCCAGTTGAAGCCGAAGGCGATGTGCGAGGCTGCGCGCTGGAAGCTACGCGGCCCGGTCACGTAGTTCGGGTCGTTGAGCTGCCCGAAGCCGATCGCGCTATCGATTTCATGGAAGTATGTGGTGCGGTCGGAGGCGAATGCGACCAGTCGCCCACCGACCTTGCCGCGCGCGAACACCGGCCCGTGCACGGTGCGGTAGATCACGAGCTTGGCGGAGCCAGGTCCGGTCTTGACCTCCAGGTTCGGCTGCCAGTGCTCGCTGCGAACCAGCTTCTGCATGCGCCGGCAGCGCCCGCGGTACAGGTAGTGCGTGGAGCCCGGCGACACGCGGCCGCCTCGCGGGTTGCACAGCACCTCGGCGAACGTGTCGACGTTGTCCGAGGTGGCGGTTGTCGCGCTCCACGCGTAGTCGGTGCCGTGGCCGAGCTCGACGAACAGGTTGAGGCCGGGGAAGGCGGCGCCACGGGCGTCGATGCCGGGGCCGTGCAGATCCTCCTCCATCAGGATCTGCGGGAAGTAGTAGCCGACCTGCGGTCCCATCACCGCGATCGCGTGGCCGGTGACGGAGTGCCGGGCGCTGACCAGCTCCCAGTTCGAAGCCAACGGCTCCTGACCGTACAGATCCTCGAGCAGGGCAGAGCCGAGCGAGCCATCGTTGGGGATCGCGATCGGGTCCGGCGTGTCGGTGTAGCCGAGGATCCCGCTCGACGCGGTCGAGCTCTGAGCCGTCTCACGGGGTGCCTCGGCGGTGTCCGGATTGGTCTTGCCCGGCGAGATGAAGCGCACGCTCCCCGGGTCCGGCAGCGCCAGGCCGCGCCGGGCGAACGCTGAGTCGGTCTCGTACGGGAACGGCTTCGACACGGTGGTGGGGGCCTCGGGGTCGTTGGCCTCCCGGAAGTCGGACCAGTCCCGCCGGCCGGTGGCGGTGCCGAAGCGCCTCTCGAACGCCTCGAGCGTCAGCGCCGACTCCACCTCGTTGCCGCCGCCCTTGCCGAAGATCGCCCCGATCAGCGAGGCCAGCGCGACCACGTCGGTGGGCTTCCACAGCGTTGGCCGCTGCCCGATCCCGAGGTACTCCGCCGGCATCAGCGACGGGTCGGCCAGGGCCTTCTCGATGTACGCGTTGATCCCCGCGACGTAGGCTTTGAGATCCGACAGCAGCTGCCTGCCCGCCTTGCCGTACAGCCGCGGCAAGGCGTTGAGCTGCGACTGCAGGTCGGCGGTCGTGTACGGGGCCACCGTCCACTGCGCCTCGTCCATCGCGCGATTGCCGGCCGAGCCACCCGCGAACGAGGCGAGGTCCGCCTCGGCCGCGTGCCGCAGCACATCCATCAGGAACAGCCGATCCTCGGCCGCCGCATACCCGGCGCCAAACTCCACGTCGGCCTGGGTCTCACCGTAGATGTGAGGGACGTCGTACTGGTCGCGCACGATCGTCACGCCAGAGGCGGGCTGCTCGACCCGCGTGATGTCCTGCGTGGGAGTGCCGAACGAGGCATCCTTGAAGTACTCGGGGATCTCGGCGTTGGTCAGCGACGGGGCTGCGTACAGGAGGTTCTCGTACAGCGGCTGCTGGTCCTCGAAGTACGGGGGGATCGTGCCGTCGCTCTCGTACTGCAGGAGCTGGGACACGTTCTCGGTCCCCGCCTCGCCGGGCGGCAGCACGTTGTAGAAGCCGCTGACGCCGCCCGCACCGTAGGGCTGTACGTACGGCGGCAGCGATGCGGCGCCGGCCGCCGCGGGCAGCGCCAGCGCAGCCGCCAGCAGCCCGGCGCCCAGGAGCGCCCCCGCGAGCAGCGCAGCGGCCAGCGTCGTCGACAGCACACGCCAGATCCCTCGCATCACCGCTCCTTGCTTGACCCTCGAGCGGGCGCAGCCTAACACGACCGCTCGCGAGCCGGCACACGCGCGGTGCGCAGCTGTCTCCGTAGACTCAGATGATCGACGGGAGCACCGCGATCGCCACCGTTGCGCGCCCGCGCAACCGCAACCCGCTGGGCCTGCTGCGCGATCACCTCGGCTTCTGGCTGCTGCTCGCGGTCGGCGCGGCGATTCGGCTGCTGACGATGCTCGCGTACCCGCCGGCGCTGTTCTTCAGCGACTCGTGGGGCTACATCTCGAACGCGTTCACCGGACATCCGGTGTCCTTCTCCTACCTGCGTCCGATCGGCTACTCGGCGCTGATCAAGCTGTTGACGATCCCCGGCCGCGACCTCGTGCAGCTGGTGGCGATCCAGCACCTGAGCGGGGTGGTGCTGGCGGGCCTCGTGTACGTGGCGCTTGTGCGCGCTCGCGTCGCCCGGCTGCTGGCGCTGGCCGGCGCCGCCGTGATCCTGCTGGACGGCTACCGGATCACGCTCGAGCAGTACGTGATGCCCGACACGCTGTTCACGTTCACGCTCGTCTGCGCGGCGCTGGTGATCGCCTGGGGAGGGCTCTCATCCCCCGACGGCGTGGCGGAGCCGAGCTCGCGACGCGCGAGCTCGGCTCCGCGAATGTCGGCGCGCCGGGCCGGCCTCGCCGGGCTGCTGCTGGCCGCCGCGATCGTGCAGCGCGAGGCGGGGCTGTTCGTCGCTCCGGCGTTCGCTGTCTACCTGCTGAGCACCCAAATCCGACCACGCGCATTACTGGCGTTCACGGTCGCCGCGGCGCTGCCCGTGCTCGCCTACGCGGGGCTCTACCAGGCACGCCTAGGTGTGTTTGGGCTGAGCGAGTCGGGCGGCTGGACGCTGTACGGGCGGGTGGCGGCGTTCGCCGACTGCGCCACCGACGCGATCCCCCGCTCCGAGCTGCTGCTGTGCGAAACACGCCGCGAACGTGCCGCTCACCCGAACGCGCCCACCTGGTACATCTGGAACGGCAGTTCGCCGGCGCTGCGGATGTTCCCCCGCGCGCACGACTACCGGCGAAGCCAAGAGCGAGCGAACCGCGTCCTCGGCAAGTTCGCCTACCGCGTGGTCCTGCATCAGCCGCTCGCCTACCTGGACGCGACGTTC
>JASHQV010000289.1 GCA_030038955.1 Solirubrobacteraceae bacterium | reverse complement strand
TCGTCGTGCAACTCGCGCGTCACGAGCAACGCGAGGTCGTCTGGGTGTTCGTCGCGTTCGGGCCTCGCCACCAGGCCGTCGCCCAAGTCCAAGACGAGATCAAACAGCGGTGGCGTCCCATGCCTGGCCCGCACATAACCTAAGACACGCGCCGCCCGCAAGACCTGACAGGCCCCCGGTTACTTGCTCGGCGGTGGCCGACGGCCAGACGGATCGGCAGCCGGGGGTCGGGTCACGAGAGCGCGCTTCGTGCGGCCTCTGCGACCCGTTCGGCGTCATTGATGCGCTCCGCGAGAAGGTCGGATTGCCGTGCCAGCATCACCGCTCCTTCCAGCAGTTCCACCGCTCGTTCGAGATGTCCTGCCTCTTGCTCGGCCTCACGCAGAGCGATGGTCCGCTGGGAATGACACAGGGGCCGCCGAGTCGCTCACGCAGCTCAAGAGCACGTTGCAGGTGGCGTACTGAATCATCGATGCGAACGTCCACCACCACGTGATAGAAGCCACATGGCGGTGAATCTCCGAGCGGGTATACAGATCGGCCGCATTGCCGATCTCCTCAACGATCTCGAGCGCGCGCCGGGAGAGCGGCATCGCCGACGTCCAGTCGCGGCGCAGAACCTAGGACACCAGCCCGAGCCCGAACAACGATTGCGCGACTCCTGCCCGATCTCCGATAGCTTCACACACAGTCAACGCCTCACGGAACAGTCCCTCCTCGGTGTCGATGTCGCCGGGTACCAACTCCGTCCCTTGCATCAGCCGCGCGATGTTCTCATAGTGCAGCGCCAGCCCCAACCGATCCACGGCGGACGCCGCCAACCCAGAGTCGCCATCTCGGTTCGCGCGCTGCCGTGCCGATCAAAGCAGTGCTCGTGCTTGGGTGCAGTCACCCTGCGGAATCCAGCCTCAAGCAGAGCATCTTCACCCCGGCGAATCAGATCCGAGATCGTCGGCTCGCTCGGCATCGTAGTCGGATTTCGCGTCGATCGGCGCAGCCCTCACGTGGCGTTCCCGTCAGCTCTTGCCAGCGATTACACGTAGGCGGTACGCGAAGAAGAGGGTGACTGCTGCCGCCGGCATCAGCACCGCTCCCCACCACCCGCCGACGCCATAGCCATAGAGGATCGCGGTGAGGATGACAAACCAGGCGCCGGTGCAAGTCAGTAGCACGCAGAACAACCGCGGATGCCTGTACTCGAAGGCGGGGATGCGTTTGTCTATCCCGGCGGCGTTCTCGTCGGCCCATTTGAAGTTCATGACTCCTCCTCTAGAGGGGTTGGGGATGCTGGTGTGCCGGGCCCGCCACAGGAGCGCGTGGATGAGCAAGTTGAACGTCTCGACCAGGCGCGGGCGTGTCTGCGCCTTTGCCGCGCTGGCCATGAGCACTGCGAGGATCTCCTCCTCGTGCTCGCGGCGGAACGCCTTCGGATAGAGGTGCAGCAGCCGGCGGTAGCGTCGCTCCAGAGTGCCGTTCATGTTGCCGCCACCCCTCCGTTGAGATCCAGTCGGGACGTCGCCGCGTGGGCGTTGGAGCGTAGGCGCTCGGCCTCCTCAGCCAGTCGCCGCGCCCCGGTTGCGGTCAATCGGTAGTAGCGCCGCAGTCGGTTGTCCACGATCTCCTCACGGTCCGGCTCGACCAGTCCGTCTGACTGCAGACGGTCCAGCGCCGTATAGAGCGTTCCGGCACGGAGTCGGACGCGGCCGGTCGAGATCTCCTCGACGTCGATGATGATCCCATAGCCATGACGGCTTCCGCCGGCGAGGGCCGTGAGGATCAGGAACGTCGTCTCCTGCATGGCGCGCTTGCTCATACTTGCAATATATATCGTTCAACTAGCTATTTGTCCAGTGGCTGATCCTGCGATCACGCCGCGGAGGCAGGTCTTGTCTTCATCTGACGCTTTCCTTCGTGGGTCTATTAGCTCAGTCCGCCGCGCAACGGCGTTTAGCGCAGTCCGCCGCGCAAGGGCGTTTAGCGCAGTCCGCCGCGCAACGGCGTGGTGGGCGGTCAGCAAACGATCCAACCGGCGTACCGCCTCGACCGACACCAACGCCTGACGGGAGTCAGCGTCGTACTGCGCCGAGCTGTCCATACGGAGAGCGTCTGAGCGCTGGCTATGGACCAAGGACCGCGCCCCTCGACTCATCGCCCTGCGAGATGCCTGCCTGCCATCCGCGCCTCGTTGGCGTACCCGACCGCGTGCTCTCGACAACGACTTCACTGGCTTGCGTAGCGGGCGAGCAGGGGGATGAGGACCTGGGCGTTTGGGGTTCCCCAGCCGGTGACGGGGTCCCACCCGGCGCCCGCCTGGTATCCGGTGATCGTGGTCCCGTTGAGGGTCACGGTGTTGTTGCCGGTGGTGATGTCGTGGAACGCCTTGTGATACATCGGGCTTTGGGCGATTCGGTAGATGGCGGGGTTGACGAAGCCGAGAGCATGCCCGGCCTTCTGGTCGGCGAGGGCGATCAGGCCGGCCCAGAAGGGCGCGGCTGCGCTCGTGCCGCCCGCTCCGATGAGCTCCTCACCGGCGCCGGGCGCGGGGAAGACGAGTGCCATGCCGCTGGTGCCGGTCGCCTCCCCGGCGACGTCTGGCACGCCGCGGGTGGCGCCGATCCGGGGCACGCCGTGCTGGTAGCTGGGACGGGCGAATAGCCGGCTGAAGCCGCCACCAGACGCGTCCGGTGATTCGGACGGCGTGTTCCAGGCGGTCTCGCTCTGGTAGGTCCCGGTGATGGGGTTCGCGGTCAGTGTGCTGCCGCCGACGGCGAGCACCCAGGGATCTGAGGCGGGCAGGCTGACTTCCCTGAGCGGCTTCGATGAGCCGTTGCCGATCGCGCCGTAGTCGCCGGAGGCGACGACGACGGTGAGATGGCGAGCGGCGGCGTATTTCAACGCCGAGTTCATCCTCGCCACCTCTGCGCTGGTCCACGAGCTCTCGCCCACGTTGAAGGTCTGGCCGATGCCGCTTTGGGACATCACCTCCCCGTCGCTGACGGCGGTGCGTACGTAGGACGCGAACGTGGTGGCGAGCTTCGCCGGGGTGCTCACGCCCGCCACGTCGACAGGGAACTCGCGGATGGTGGCATCCGGGGCGATGGCGTGGACCAGCTCGGTGTCCTCCACCTCCTCCACGCCGGCCAACCACGGCGAGGCGGATGCGCCCGCCAAGGTCTTGATCACATGGAGGTGAGCCGGGGGCAGTCCGAACCGGCTGTCGAAGGCCGCCAGGTCCTTACGGATGTCGGTAACCGACTGCAGGAGGTTGGTTATCGGCTGGGGTCGCGCCGGCCCCGTCTCGGCCTCCTCGGGCAGCACCACCGTGACGCCGTGGCCGGTGATCCCGCGGTCCAGCAGCGGCTCTACGCCGTAGGCCGTCAGGAACTGGCGCGGGGCGTAGCAGTGTCTCGTGGTCAGACAGTCAGTCGCCGCGCCACTTTGCGGACTCGGCGTCGTTGCCGCTGTGCTGCCGCCCGCCCCTGTGCTGGTGCCGGACAGAAGGTGCTTGCAGGCGTTGGTCGCACGAGCGAACTGTGGAGAGTTCGGATCCACTCCCGAGCCCGCCGAGACCGAGATGTGCGTGCCGGCCCCTGTGCTGGTGGGATCGGGCATGTTCGGCTCGCCGTGAGTGCGCATGCAGTTGACGTAGGCCAGAGCGATCCGCTCGCGGCTGGCTGCACTTCCGCGTGATGCCGATGATGACCCGGTCGAGGCCGGGTTCTTCCCGGGCCTGGCAACACCAGACCCGGGAGACCCACCCCCGCAGGCCGTCACCAGCCCGCCGATGCCGAGCAGAGCCATGACGATCAGGCCGGCTCGACAGAGCCGAGTACGCCACGGAGAGCTGGGTGCCCGCCTCGGATCGCTCCGGTGGTTGATTGGAAAGTTCATGGTGGCGTTGTACGAAGGCCGCTGTTGCAGGACCGCAATGCAGTTATGGTTTTGCAACATCCGATCGGGCATTCTCGATCTCTCAGACCCGCCCCGGAGACCGCCTACGATCAATTGGCTGGGACAAAGGAGATACGTGATGAGGGTGCTGGTAGTCGAGGATCACGCCAAGCTGGCCATGACGATGGCGAGCGGTCTGCGGCAGGCCGGCATGGCCGTCGATGTCGTCTTCGACGGCCAGGACGCCCTCGACCACCTCGCGCTCACCGCCTACGACGTGGTGGTGCTCGACCGCGACATCCCTGGCGTGCACGGCGATGAGGTCTGCCGGACGGTCGCGGCTGAGGGGTCACCAAGCCGGGTGCTGATGCTGACCGCCGCCGGTGCGGTGCAGGACCGAGTTGAGGGGCTCAGCATTGGTGCGGACGACTATCTCCCCAAGCCCTGTGACTTCATCGAGCTCGTGGCCCGCATCCGTGCACTCGTTCGCCGCCCGGGCACCTTGTTGCCACCGACGCTCAGCCACGGCGACCTTCAGCTTGATCCATCCCGCCGGATCGCGACCAGAGCCGGCCGACCCTTGCCGCTCAACCCCAAGGAGTTCGCCATCCTGGAGGTCCTGCTGGCCGAGCCTGGCGTGGTGGTGTCAGCAGAGGAGCTGCTCCAGCGAGTCTGGGATGAGGCAGCCGACCCGTTCAGCCAAGCGGTCAGGACCACCATCAGCCGCCTGCGCGCCAAGCTCGGCGATCCACCGGTCATCGAGACCGTTGCCAAGGCCGGCTACCGGATCGCGCACTGAACCGTGATGCGACACCAACGGCTCCGCTCGCTGGCGCTCAGCCGCCACCTGCGCCAGCGCAGCGCGCGCTTTCGCCTGACCGCGCTCTACTGCTGTCTCTTCTTCCCTTCAGCCGTCGCGCTCATCCTCGTCACCTACGCCCTGATCGTCTTGGTCGAGCGTCCGAAGCCGCTCGATCTCTTGGTCCGTCAGTCTGCTCACGGATCGACCGGTGGCGGCCTGGCGTCTCACGGGGTCGGCACGCCCAGCAGCGCGACGGTGCACATTGAGGCCGTCGGTCACTCGATAGCCCTCACCACAGGCGAGTTCATCGTCGGTTCGTGCATCGTCCTGATCGCCATGATCGGCGCATCTGTGCTGCTCGGCTGGCTGGCCGCCGGTCGCGTGCTACGACCGCTCCGGGTCATGACCACGACCGCCCGTCAGATCTCCGAGCGCAGCCTGCACGAACGGCTCGCACTGACCGGCCCCGATGACGAGCTCAAGGACCTCGGCGACACCATCGACGGGCTCCTCGCCCGCCTCGACGCGGCGTTCGACTCCCAACGACGGTTCGTCGCCAACGTCTCCCACGAGCTGCGTACCCCACTCATGCTCAGCCAGACCCTCCTCCAAGTAGCCCTGGCCGACCCGAACATCACCCTCGACTCGCTCCGCGCGGCCTGCCAGGACGCGATCGACGCGGGCAAGGACCACGCGCAGCTCATCGACGCCCTCCTCATCCTGGCCCGCAGCCAACGCGGCCTCGACCACCCAGAGCCCGTCGATCTCACGGCCATCATCAACGACGCCCTCGCCGCTCACGAGCCATCTGCGGCGGCAAGAGGGCTACAGGTGGACGCCGCCCTGGATCAGGCCGAGGTGTCCGGAGACGCACGCCTGATCCACCGGATGGTGTCGAACCTCGTAGACAACGCCATCCGTTACAACAACGGCGGTGGCAGTGTCCAGATCAGGCTCGCCGCCAGCAGCACCGAAGTAACGCTCACCGTGACCAACACCGGACCGCCCGTGCCACCAGACCAGGTCAGCCGTCTGCTTGAGCCTTTCCAACGCGCCGCCCCCGACCGGGCCGCCAGCCCAAATGGTCTCGGCCTTGGCCTGTCAATCGTCGCCGACATCGCGGCAGCCCACGGAGCTGGCCTTGAGATCCGCCCTCGGGCCGAAGGCGGCCTCCAGATGCAAGTCAACTTTCCCGCCGCTAGCGGAACCCCACCACCCGATGTGCAGCCGGGCAGCCAGGCAGACCACAAGTCGGCCGACCTCGGACACTCGAACGGCGCCACAATCCGATCTCGCTTGCCGTGAAGACGCGGCCGCAAGCGTTGGCTAGCCATCGGTCCACGATCACTGCCTGTATCTCAGCAGCACCGCACCGGGCAGGCCCGAACCGCCAGGTAACGGATGCGCTCAGCGCATCGCTTGCACAAAATGGAACCACAATGGAACCACGAGTACCGGTCTAGAAGCGAAAAACCCCCGGATTTCCAGGGGCTTTTCTTTATCGGGGCGCCCGGATTTGAACCGGGGACCTCACCGACCCGAACGGTGCGCGCTACCAGGCTGCGCCACGCCCCGAAACCGCTCTCAGTATTCCACAGCTCGGCGACTCGCCCGGGTGGCGGCCACTAGCCGGCCGCGAGACGGATCAGGGCGCCGCGGGGCCGGTGGGCGTGGTCAGGGTTGTGGCCGCCTGCGCGGCGGCTCCGGCGGCTCCGGCGGCTGCGGCGGCACCGCCGGCGGTGGATACGCCTGAGCCGCCGAGCGTCGGCTGCAGCAGCTTCGACGCCGCCCCGGTCGCGCCGCCCGCGGGGACGATTCGACCGGCACCGGAAGCGCCGCCCGAGCCGGAGCTCAGCGGCGGCAGCGGGTTCGAGCCCTGGCCTGTCGCCGCAGAGCGAGTCGTCGGCGAGGCAGCGCCCGCGTCCGGAGCGGCGGCGATGGCGCCCGCTGGGAGGGGCTTCGCTGCCCTCCTCGCGGCTGTGCCTCCGCGGTCGCGACCGGTCAGCTGGCGCTGCGACCTCGGCTGCCGACGAAGGATCAGCGCGGCGGTCGCGGAGGCGGCGGCGTCCGACCGGCCTCCGGGGCCGGTTCGCACGATCGCCGGCTCGCCTCGAGCGCCCGCGTGGGCGGGTGAAGTCTGACTCAGCAGGCCGCCGCCGACGCCCGCGGCGACGACCACCAGCGCCGTCGCCGCAATCCTGCCGCAGCAGTCGGCCGAGGCCACGGACTGGGCCAGCCCGGTGACTGGCGAGGCCGCCGTGACCGCGCTCTGGTGGACGCTGCGGACCGCCGCGGCGGCGGCCGCACGCCCGCGCCGCAGGATCCGCAGCAGGCCGTCCACTGACAGCGCGGGAATCGGCAGGATCGCGGCCGCAGCCCGCTGCGTGGGCCGCTCGGAGCCGGGAAGAAAGCCGAACCCGGCCGCGATCGCCTCCTTGCGGCAGGACACGCAGTGCTGCACGTGATTGCTCACCGCCCGCCGGTCGCGCAGCCCCAGTCGTCGGGGCGGCCGCTCGCGGCCCGTCTCCAGGATCTGACGCACGCGCTCGCAGCGGCGCCCGCTGGTGAGGTCCTCGTACTCCTCGGTGAGACGGCGCCGGGCCCGGAACAGGGTGCTCTCCACCACCACCTTGGAGATGCCCAGCTGCTCGCCGATCTGCCTGTAGGACATGCCCTCGAGCTCGCGCAGCACGATGATCCGGTGGTGGCGTTCGGACAGCCCGCGGAAGGCGCCACAAAGGTCCTCCAGCTGCTGCTTGCGCTCCGCTGCCACGTCCGGCGAGGGACCACCGGCCGGGTGTGCCAGCCAGCCATCGGCGCCGTCGCGCTCGAGCGGGACCTCCCGTGTCCGGCGGCTGCGCCGGTACTCATCGATGCAGGCGTTGCGGGCGATCTCGTAGATCCAGGGCCGGAAGGCGATCGCCTGTTCGGTCGCGCGCAGCCGGTGCAAGGCCGAGATGAACACGTCCTGAGTGAGGTCCTCGGCGCGATCGCGATCGTGCGCCAGCCGCGCCACGAACGCGTTGATCCGGGGGTAGTAGCGCTCGTATAGCTGCTCGAACGCGCGGTCGTCGCCGTCGCGCGCAGCGTCCACCAGTTGCCGATCGCTCGACGCGGCGCACAGCACGCTGGACGCTTCCATCTCGGCTTCCCTCTGTCTGCTAGTTCCCCTACCTGGATCTGCTCCGCCGAACTCTACCGTTCACTGGGGAGGGATGCCAAGTGAGAAGTGAGCGTCGATTCCTAACAAAACGTAAATATCCGTTGAGCCCATCCCCGCGCCGCGCAATACTTGTGCGTGTGTAGTCAGCGGCAAAGGAGGAAGAGGACCCGATGGCCAATCACCTGACGCCCACTGAGCTCGCCTGCGAATCAGGTCTCGACCGGCAGGATGTGATCGCGAAGTGCCTGGAATGGGGCGTCCCGATCTTCAACGGGAAGATCGACAAGACCCTCTTCCTGTCGAGTCTCAGCGAGACGTCGATGGATGTGGCAACGATCCGGGTGGCGACCGCGTAGCGCTTCTCCCGGCTTTTCTGTTCTACCCGGGGCCCGGCTGCAGCCGGGCCCCTGTGTGTGCCCGCCGGATCGATTAGCTGTCCGCCGACTGGCGCAGCAGCGTCGAGGTCGTCTGCTCCAGGATCTTCCGCCAAGCGGCCGTCCGCTCGGGCTCCGACCCGAAGTGATCGACGACCTTGCGCACCCGCGTGGCCGAGATCTCGATCCCGTGCCGGGCACAGATCCGCTTGAACCGCTGATAGTCCTGGGCGAGCGAGAGCGTCACCGACTGGAAGCCGTGCCGAGCGATCTCGACCTTGCCCGTGTAGCTCATGATCCCGGTCTGGAACATCAGCTCGTC
>JASHQV010000001.1 GCA_030038955.1 Solirubrobacteraceae bacterium | reverse complement strand
GGCGAGGCGGGCCTGGCCGGCAGCTGTCACAACCCGTTCCGCAGCATCGTCGTGCGGGCGGTCGAGCTCGTGCAGGCCACCGACGAGGCGCTCGCGCTGATCGACGCCTACGAGCCGCCCGACCCGCCCGCCGTCGACGTGCCGCCCCGCGCCGGCGTCGGCCACGGAGCGACCGAGGCGCCGCGCGGGATGCTCTATCACCGCTACCAGCTGGACGATGACGGCACGATCCTCGACGCGCGAATCGTGCCCCCCACCTCCCAGAACCAGCGCGCGATCGAGGAGGACCTGCGCGCGGTCGTCGAGCGCCACCGGAACCTCCCCGACGACCAGCTGACGGTCCGCTGCGAGCAGGCGATTCGCAACCACGACCCGTGCATCTCATGCGCCACCCACTTCCTCACGCTGACCGTCGACCGCGGCTGAGCACGGGCGGACGCTGGTGACCGAGCACGGTCGCGCCCTGGTGATCGGCGTCGGCAACGAGCTGCGTGGCGACGACGGCGCCGGCGTGTGGGTGGCACGGCGCCTGCGTGCCGACCCCCGCGCCGTTGGAATCGACGTGCGCGAGGAGCAGGGCGATGCCACGCGGCTGCTCGGCGCCTGGCGCGGCTACGGCACGACGATCGTGATCGACGCCGCGCGCTCGGGCGCAACCCCTGGCACGGTTCAGCGCCTCGACGCCTCGGATGCGCCGCTCGCCGGTGCCGCCGACTGCTCGACCTCGACGCACGCGCTCGCGCTCGGCGAGACGATCGAGCTCGCGCGCACGCTCGGCCAGCTTCCCGCGCGCGTGATCGTGTATGCGATCGAGGGCCGCGCGTTCGAGCTCGGCGACTCGATCTCCGAGTCGACCCGAGCGGCGGTCGTCAGCGTCGCCGCGGCCGTGCTCCGAGACGCATCGGCGGTTGCTGGGGATCCCTGAGCGGCGCCCGGACGCGTCCGGGCCCGGCAGATGAATCCGCATCCGGCCCGCAGCCCGCTACGGCGAACTACGGAGGCGGCATGGGTTGCCCATTACGAGACTTTGGTTATGGCCGACAGCGACGAGACCCGCGGGAGCCGCGCGAATACGCCTCGCGACGGTGGCGCGCGCGATCCCTGGCGCGTCGAGGGCTCACGCCAGCCCCCTGGACCGCGGCCAGGCGGGGCTCCGCCCCGCGGCGGTGGGGTCGGACGCTGGATCTGGCTGGTGGTTGGGTTGATGCTGGTGGGCAACTGGGTGCTGGCGGCGACGTTGTCTGGGCGCAGCTCGACGGTGCGGCTGAACCTGCCGTACAGCGTCTTCCGCGCGCAGGTGAGCGACCACAACGTAGCCTCGGTGACCGCCACCGGCGAGACGATCGATGGGATGTTGCGCACCGCGATTCGCTACCCATCGGGCAAGACGGGGGAGCGTTCGCGGGAGTTCAAGACGCAGCGACCGGTGTTCGCCAACGACCAGGTGTTCCAGCAGCTGCTGGCCGAAGGCGCGACGATCGGCGCGAAGCCGGCGAGCAGCTCGTCGCTGCCCGAGGAGCTGCTCGTAGGGTTCGGCCCGACGCTGCTGCTGGTGGGGCTGTTCGTGCTGCTGATGCGCGGCGCCTCGCGCGGGATGGCAGCCGGCGCGGGCTCGTTCGCCGGGTTCGGCAAGGCGCGCGCCCGCCGCTACGAGCCGAGCCCGGAGCGCACCACGTTCAAGGACGTGGCGGGGATCGACGAGGCGACCGACGAGCTGGCCGAGGTGGTCGACTTCCTCAAGAACCCGGACCGCTACCGGCAGCTGGGCGCGATGGTGCCGCGTGGCGTGCTGCTGACCGGCCCGCCCGGGACAGGCAAGACGCTGCTGGCGAAGGCGGTGGCGGGCGAGGCCGAGGTGCCGTTCTTCTCGATGTCGGCGTCGGAGTTCATCGAGATGATCGTCGGCGTCGGCGCCAGCCGCGTACGTGATCTGTTCGAGCAGGCCAAGCGGGAGGCACCGGCGATCGTGTTCATCGACGAGCTCGACGCGATCGGCCGCTCGCGGGCGGCCGGGTCGATTCCCGGCGGCGGCCACGACGAGCGTGAGCAGACGCTCAATCAGATTCTCACCGAGATGGACGGCTTCACCGGCAATGAGGGCGTGATCGTGCTGGCGGCGACCAACCGCCCGGAGATCCTCGACGCCGCGCTGCTGCGGCCGGGGCGGTTCGATCGCCGGATCGCGGTCAACCCGCCCGACCAGCTTGGCCGCGAGCAGATTCTCAGCGTGCACACCCGTTCGGTGCCGTTGGCCGCCGACGTCGACCTCGCGAGCGTCGCCTCCTCGACGCCCGGCATGGTCGGCGCCGACCTCCGCAACCTGGTCAACGAGGCCGCGTTGCTGGCGGCCCGGCGGGGCCACCGGCAGGTGGGCGCGGCGGAGTTCGCGGATGCGCTCGAGAAGGTCGTGCTGGGCACGGCGCGCCACATCCTGATCTCCGCCGAGGAGCGTGAACGGACCGCCTACCACGAGTCCGGGCACGCGCTGCTGGGGATGCTCGAGCCGGGTGCCGACCCCGTGCGAAAGGTCTCGATCATTCCGCGCGGACGGGCCCTCGGCGTCACCTTCCAGAGCCCCGAGAAGGATCGCTACGGATTCGACGAGCCATACCTGCGTGGGCGGATGACCGGCCTGTTGGGCGGTCGCGCGGCCGAGGAGCTGATCTATGGCGCGGTCACCACCGGCGCCGAGTCCGACCTCGAGCAGGCAACAGCGCTGGCGCGGCAGATGGTTGGCCGCTGGGGCATGTCCGAGCAGATCGGGCTCGTCACGGTGCTCCCGGCCGAGGGCGCGGGACCGTACGGCCTCCCCGGAGACGGGATCGCGTCCGAGCGCACGCGGCAGGCGGTCGACGAGGAGGTCAAGCGGATCGCGGACGAGTGCCACGCCCGCGCGCTCGAGCGTCTGCGAGGCCACCGCCCGCAGCTCGAGGCGCTTGCCCACGCGCTGCTCGAGCACGAGACGCTCGACGAGGCCGCCGCGTATGCCGCCGCGGGCCTGCCCGACCCGCAGATCGTCGCGCCGGACCGGCCCGCGCTCGACGCCCCGCACGAGCCGGCGGCGATCGGCGCGCCGGATGAGCCGGCGGCGATCGGTGCACCGGATGGGCCGCTCGCGAGCGCCCGCGGGGGCGCCCCGCTCGCCTCGGTATAGATAGGCGCCTGCTGCTGACAGCCACTCGCCAGCCCGCTTCCAAGTGTGGCTGCAATCATCCGCCTTGTGACCGGGTGGACGACTCCTGTGGAGGTGGTGCGCGAGGAGGCGGCCACCGTTGCCGCCGCGTGGTCGCCTCGCGGCGCCCCCGACACGTGGCGGTTGACGGCCGCGCAGTTCGACGCTCTCCACGATGATGCCGAGCTCGTCGCGATCGCTTCGACGATCGCGCCGGACAGACTTCCGCCACTGCTGTTCACGGCGGCGGCAAACTCGCTCGTGCTGCGGCTCGAGCCGAGGCCGCTGCGTGATTCGTTTCCGCGCCTGGGCCAGCCCCAGCCGCCGCTTGATCGGCACTTTCGCCGCGACTACCGAGCGTTCTGCCTCGACCACCGTGACCAGTTGCTCGAGCTGTGCGCTTGCCACCGCTACCAGATGAACGAAGTCGGCAGGTGCGCACACATCGTGGCGGCACTCGGCCCAGAGGCCGAGGAGGAGCGAGAGCTGGCATTGATCGACGTCGGGACCGGAGCCGGTCTCGGGTTGCACCTCGACCGCTACCGATACGTGTTTCGCGGCCCCGGCCCGTCACTCGCGAGCGCCGGCGGCGCGGGCTCGGAGCTGACGCTCGCGGTGGATATCCGCGGCACGCGAACGCCACCTGCACCGTCGGCACTGCCTCGAGTCGTCGAGCGGGTAGGCGTCGACATCGAGCCACTCGACCTCGACGATGCCGGCGTGCGAGCGTGGCTGGCGGCATGCGTCCCGCAGGAGATTGGCGCGGTCACTCGCTTCCACGCCGCCGCGCAGGTCACGATCGAGCATCCCGCGCGTCGGGTACGGGGCGACGCGTCGGAGGTCCTGCCCGAGATCCTCGCAGCGATTCCCGATGGCCCCCTGGTGTGCGTCGTCGACAGCTACGTGCACGTGTTCTTCGAGCCCGACGAGCTCGCGCGGTTCCGCGCGATCGTCGACGGGGTCGGAGCCGAACGCGATCTCGATTGGATCTCGATCGATCCGCTCGTGCCGATGGGCAGGGCGGCGACGTCGACCGTGATCGGGACTCCCGCACCGACTCCGCTGCTCGAGCGCAACCGCAGCGAAGGCGTGTTCGGCGTCCTCGCCAAGCTTGCCTACAGACGCGGGCGTCGGTCGGCCGCGCTGCTTGCGATCGGGCACCCCAGTGGCGTGTGGCTCGAGTGGCTAGCCCCCAGCCAGGCGGAGCGAGGAAGATGATCGTCACGGAGCCGCAAGCATCCCCGATGTCCGCCGCCGCCCGTCGATCGGGGACGCGGCTCGTGGCGATCCTGGCTGGCGCCCTGCTCGCTGCGATCCTGGTCGCGGCGTGCGGCGATCGCACGACCTCTCCGGCCGCGGGAACGTTCACGCCGCGCGTACGCGGAGTCCTCACCGTGGTCACCAGCGACATACCGATCGCCGGCTTCTGGAGCGGGACGGCGAATCACGTCACCGGCGGCTTCGAGTACGAGCTGGCCCGGGACATGGCCGAGCGCTTCGGCCTCAGATCGGTGCACATACGGCTCGAGCGGTTCGACCGGATCGTCGCCGGCAAGCTGGACGGCGCCGACCTGGCACTCGATCTGATCACTCCCACCGCGTGGCGCGAGCGACGCCTCGATTTCTCCTCGGCCTATCTGAGCGCGCCGCCGACGGTCGTCGCGAGGACCGGGACCGCCGTTCCCGACCTCGCCGCCGCCCGCGCGCTCCGCTGGGGAGCGGTCCACGGCACGACTCTGCTTGGCACGGTCAAGAGCATGATCGCTCCCAGCCGCCCGGTGCAGGTGTTCACGAGCACGTCCCGGATGCTGGACGCGCTCGAGGCCGGCCGCATCGACGCGGCGCTGCTCGACCTGCCGCTGGCGGTGGCGATCGCCCGCCACTCGCGCGGCAAGCTGCACGCCGCGGCACAGCTCGCGAGCGCCGAGACGATCGCCGCCGCGCTGCCGAAGGGCTCGGGCAACGTCCAGGCGGTCGACTCGGCGCTCCGCGCGTTCACGGCCGATGGCACGATCGACGCGCTCCTGCGCCGCTGGGTGGGAGCAAGCGCGGCCAGCGCCGAGACCTCGATCCCGCTGCTGCGGAGTGGGCGTTGATCGCCCTGCCCGCACTCTCTAGCTTGGCGCCGGCGGCGATCACGATCAAGGCGCCGACAGGATCAGCCTGGGAGTTCCTGGTCCTGTTCCTGGTGATCATCATCGGTCCGCCACTGCTCGAGCGCGCGCGCTTGCCGGGGATCATCGGGCTGCTGCTGGGGGGCTTCCTGATCGGCCCCTACGGCGTCAACGTGATCGGTGCCGGCAACACGACCGTGCCGGACCTCTCCCAGGTCGGGCTGCTGTACCTGATGTTCATGGCCGGGGTCGAGCTCGACCTGTCGCTGCTGCGCGTGCACCGCCGGGCCGTGATCATGTTCGGGACGATCACCTTCCTGATCCCGCTGGCGCTCGGGGCGGCGGTCGGCTTCTCGATGCACTGGAGCACGCCGGCGGCGGTGCTGCTCGGCTCGTTGATGGCCTCGCACACGCTGCTCGTGTATCCAGCGGTGCGGCGCGCCGGACTCTCGACGCACTCGGCAGTCGCGACCGCGGTCGGAGCCACGGTGCTGACCGACACCGCCTCGCTGATCGTGCTCACCGCCGTCTCCTCGTCGCAGCTCCAGGGCGGCTCGCCGCTGTCGATCGCCGTCCAGATCGTGGTCGGTCTCGTGGTGCTGCTCGTGTTCTCGTTGGTGATCCTGCCGCGGCTCGCGCGGCTGGCCTTCCGCCGCCTCGGAACCGACCGGATGGTTCGCTACATGCTCGCGATCGCCGCCTTCCTGGCGGCCGCGACGGTGGCGGCGAGCTTCGGCATCGAGGGAATCGTCGGCGCCTTCTTCGCCGGTCTCGGGATGAACCGCCTGGTTCCGAACGAAGGCCCGCT
>JASHQV010000288.1 GCA_030038955.1 Solirubrobacteraceae bacterium | reverse complement strand
AGATCATCACCACCATCCACGGACGGCCATCACCAACGATCTCCGCGAGCGCTGGCCTTGAAATGAGGCGGTAGCTGCAACGTCTCGGGCCGGCCTGACGTCCGCCGGCTGACCCGACCCCACATTGCCGACTGGCGAGAAGCGGAGCTTGACCACCGCACCGGTGCCAGCCCTGCTCCGGCGTCCGGGCGAGTATGTCGTTGCGGCGCCGTCCGGTGTCGGCACGGACTCGTCGGCGTGGCCGGTACGCGCGAGGCGAACGAGCTCAGCCGAGCTTAGACAGGTGCCAGCAGAGCCCGGATGGGCGAGTATCGCTCGCAGATGCGCTACCGGTGGCCGGTCCGTCTCAACGGCACGGCGGCCTTAGAGTCATCAGGTCGTGCTACCTGCCCTCGACCTGTTCCGCCAGTGGGCAGGATCATGATGGGAGTGGGCTGTGCGGCTCCGGCGATGGCGGCGCCGCGTTTCCAACCAGGCCCTCGATGAAGGCGAGGACGTCGGTTGCCTTGGCTATCGCCTTTGCGGTCGGAAGGCCGTGGCCGTGGCCGGCTGAGGTCTCGGTTCGCAGCAGGACTGGTGAGGGCGGTCCGGAGGAGGCAACATCGGCGGCGGCCTGCAAGGTGGCCACGAACTTGAACGAGTGCCCCGGGACGACCCTGTCGTCGTGGTCGCCGGTCGTGAGCAGGATAGGCGGGTAGCGGCGGCCGAGATGGACGTTGTGCAGCGGGGAGTAAGCGCGCAGCCAGCGGTACTGCTCGGGTTCGTCGGGGTCCCCGAAGTCGCTCTTCCAGGCCCACCCGATCGTGAAGCGGTGAAACCGGAGCATGTCGAACACGCCCACGTCTGCCACGGCGGCGCCGAAGAGCTCCGGGTGCTGGGTGATGCATGCCCCAACAAGCAGACCGCCGTTCGAGGCCCCGTGGATGGCGACGCGGCCTGGCCGTGACCATCCCGAGGTGTCGAGCCACCTCGCACAGTCGCAGAAGTCGTCGAAGACTCTCTGTTTGCTCGCGAGCATCCCTGCCCTGTGCCACGAACGCCCGTACTCTCCGCCGCCCCGCAGGACCGCCATGGCAAGAAGACCACCACGGTCGACGAAAGCGGCCCAGCTGACGCTGAACTCGGGGGTCATTGAGACGTCGAAGCCGCCGTAGCCGTAAAGGAGAACAGGAACGTCTCCGTTCGGCTCCACACCACGCCGGTGCGTGAGGAAGAGCGGGATTGACGCGCCGTCATCAGCGGTGACGAACACCTGCTCGCTCACGAGCGCCTGCCGATCGACCCGTGCGGCCGGCGGCCTGAGCAGCCTCGTCTCACCGCTTACCAGATCGTGCTCCCACAAAGAGCCCGAGTCGGTGAAAGAGGTCACGACGTAGTGAAGTTTGGTGCTGTCTGGGCGACCCTCGAAACCGGCCTCGTCGTAGTCGGCCGGTAGCGAGGAGACACCGGGGACAGGGGCATCGCGCACGTGGGAGCCATCGAAGCCGAAGACGGCCAGCCTCGAGCAAGCGTCCTTCAGGTAGTGGCAGACAAGAAGGTCACTGCAGTGGCGTGCGGCACGTAGGAGGGCCGTCGACTCGGGAATCACCTCCTGCCACTGCTCTCGTCCCGGGTTCTCGAGGTCGACCGCAACTATCCGGTGGCGCTCTGCCCTGTAATCGGTGAGCAGATAGAAGGTGCTGCCGACGTTCGCCACGTAGCGCGCCTCCGAGCAGAAATCGGCGACGAGCAGACGCAGGCCGCTGCCCGGATTCTCGTGGTCGAGGACACGCAGCTGACTTTCAGGGGCAGTTCCCTTCGAGATAGAGATCACGGTGAAACGGCCGTCCTCGCTCACGACCGCCTCCGGTACCCACTCTGGCTCCTCGGGAGCCTCAAAGACGATCTCGTCTTCGCTCCGTTGCGTCCCGAGCCGGTGAAAGGCAACCTTCTGGGGAGAGGCCGCTTCGAGATACTCGCCGCCAGGCGTGGGCGGCTCGACAGCCCCGTAGTAGAAGCCCGACCCGTCTTTCAGCCAGGCCGCGCGAGCGTACTTCGACCACTCAACGACGTCCGGCCTGTCCCGGCCGGTTGCCACCTCGCGGACGTGCCAGGTCATCCAGTCCGACCCTGCCGCGCTCGTGGCGTAGACCAGCAGCGTCCCGTCCTCTGTCACATCGAGCTCGGGCACGGCGACGGTGCCGTCGGGAGACAGCTCGTTCGGGTCAAGAAGGACTCGTCCTTCGTCCTCCGGGCTATCCATCACGTAGAGGACATCTTGGTTCTGAAGGCCGCTGTTGCGCAGCTGGAACCAGCGCCCGCCCCGCCCAAAGGGCGCCTTGAAACGCGGGTAGTCCCACAGCTCCGAGAGGCGCTGGCGGATTTCCTCGCGAGCCTTGACCTGGGAGAGCCATTCCTCGGTGAGCTCGTTCTCGGCTTCGATCCAGGCTTTCGTCTCCGAGGCGTTAGTGTCCTCGAGCCAGCGGTAGGGATCCGCCACAAGCTCGCCGTGGTAATCGTCGACCTGGCCGACGCGGCGCGCCGGCACGAGCGCATGCTCTGTCACCGGTGTCTCCAGATCTCGACAGGCCACAGGCGGCGCGCAACCATCGGTCCTCTCACCTCGAGGCAATCCTCGAGGACGGCGGCCCCGACCGATCCTGGTCCGTCATCGCCGGCGAACCCGTCAGCCTAGGCTGCGCCGCCGGCGACCGGACCGGCACCAGAGTCCGATACGTAATTCCTTGCAGGGAATGGCATCCCAGACCAATCGCGTGTCCACACATCCTTCCGCTTCCGGAGACGAGCTACCGAACGGACTTGGATGTTGAGTATCGCATTCCTCGCACGGCGAGACTCGGCGGTGATCACCCACGAGACACCCCATTGCGCAGCTTCCGTAAGCCTGGCAGTCCGCTTTGTTTGATCTTGACTCGTGGCTGAGTCGAAGCGATCGTCAGCAGGGGCGCTTTCCGCGAGCTGGTGCGTAGCCGTGTTGTCGCAGCCATGTCTCGAGCGCGATCCGGCGTTGGCTGGGTATGAGCTGCTTGCGTTCGAGTTTGAGATTTTCCGTTTGTATGCGGATCGAGATGGCGTTGGTGGCTGGGCCGGCGCCACATGCGGCGCTTATCCGGCCGTTGTTGTCGGCGACCTCGTAGGTCTTCTCGACGGTGGCGTTTGACGATGAGGTCGTGATGATCAGCTTTTTGGAATAGCCGTACCTTGCTGGCCACCACACGAGATACCAGCCATGCCCAATCGTCGCTTGCACCTTTGTGCCTGTGCTCAGCAGCATCGTTATGGATCGCACATCGGCTCCTGCTCGTCCGACCTCGGTGAAGATGAAGGGACTGATGACCCCTTGATGTTGGTTGATGGTCCCGTATTCGGTAAGGAAGAACCGTGTGCGTCCCGGTGCCACGGTAGGTGGCCAGCTATGTGCAGCGGGGTCACCTCCGGAGCCGTTCTCGACTCCGTTTAGGCAGACCGTGGCCAGCCTTTCGCGCGAGGCTGGGTTGGTGACGTACAGTGAGAATGTATGGGGGCCGCGGACGTCCGCTAGAACGATTGAGCCCCCGGGACCGCTACAGCGCGGCGACCAGTGCTCACGGATCACGCGAGCGACGGCGCGGAATTGCTTGGCGGTGAGCACTTTGGGGGTGGGGGACCAGCCGGCAAACGCTGCTGGGGGGCTGCCGCCAACCGTCAGCAGGACCGCAACAACCGCGGTGAGCGCGGCTGTTGCGGAAACACTCAGGACACCGAGCAGATGAGCAGACAGGCGGCGGCTGTAGCGAGGTTTGTAATCGACGTGCGACAGTCGGTCCGCCGCCGCGGCGTACGGGAAGACGTCGGCGCGATCAGCAAGCGCATCACGCAAATGCTGTTGAACTCGGTCGCTCATAGCTCCGCGCTCCTCGGTTTCAAAGACACACTGTCGGAGACCGAGCCTGCATCTCCCGGTTCAAGTATTTGGCGCAGCTGCTCGAGACCGCGGGAGGCGTTGCTCTTGACGGTTCCAAGTGAGCAACCGACAGCTGCGGCAGTCTCCGACTCCGACAGATCAAAGAAGTACCGCAGCACGATCACGGCTCGTTGCCGAGGATTCAGCCGGCCAAGCGCCGAGATCAACTCCGCGCGAATCTCCAATGCGCCGAGCTCTGCGGCGCCGACAGCGATCTCGAGTGCCGCAGCCGCGAGGTTGTCTGTCGCAGCCAGCTCCGTGCGGCGCCGATGTCGCTTCGTCGCGCCCGCGACCGCGAGTCGCACAAGAATCCGGCGCGCGTAGGCAAACCGGTGCTCCATTGCCGCAACCTGCCGCCATTTGCGAGCCACGCGGAAGAGCGTCTCCTGAACGAGATCCTCAGCCTCCCGCTCATCCCACGCAATCAGAAACGCAGTACGCAACAGCGGGTGGAGATTCTCCTCCACAAACGCTTCGAATCTGGGCACCGGGGCCGCCATCACTACCTATAAGCGAATCGCTAAGCAAAAGGTTCCCAAACAGTTTCGCTGTCGGCCAAGCCGGCCCAGCGGTCCGGGCCCTCCCGGCTGGCCCCGCTCCCAGGTCTCGAACGGATCTTGTTACGGCGCAGAACGGCGAGCTTCGCGTGCGAGACTCGGGAACCCGGACACGAGCGTTTCCACATTGGCGACGACTGGGTGACACGGCTCGGATGACCGTGATGGCAACGCCACGGAGGCGATCACGCGCCGCCTCGAGGACCCAAGCAAGTGGGGGCCTCGCTATTCCGCCTGTGCGGACGGCTGCAGGCGGCTGGCTGCCTCGTGGCAATACGTCCGTGGGGTCCCGAGGCGCCGGGTGATCGCTCGGGGACGAGAGCGCTGTTACTCGGTGCCGAGTGCGAGCGCGATAGCGGTGATGAAGACGATCAGCGCGATACCGATGACAGCCCCAAGCAATTGCGGACGTGCTAGCCATCTGGGCACGATGCCGGGGAACTCCTTGTTGGCGTCTCGCAACGAGTAGCTGCGCTCACGCCGGATCACAGACAGCCCGAGGCGACGCTCAAGCTCTGCTAGCTGATCAGGGTCCCACGTGCTCTTGTAGATGAACAATTTTGAATGGCCCTGGCCGTCGAGCAGGCACAGCGACTGTCGCTGACCGTGGCCGGCATTCACCGTGAACTCGACGATCTCGCCTGGTTGACCGACTTCAAAGACGGCCCTCTCTCTGGGCGTGCCGTAGTAGAGCGTTAGTCCCCGAAGCGTCAACTGCGAATGACGCCATAGCCAGCGCAGCCAGCACAACATCGCAATGGCGGCAAGCAGACTTCCCGCGCCGACGAGCATCAGCGCGACGCCGTGAAACCTCACCATGAAGGCCGCCGAGGCCAAAGCCCACGCTGCGGCTGCTCCCCACTGACGGCCGCGGCGCCGTTGGTGCACGGGTCTAAGCACCAAATCGCCTGTTGCCTTTCCCAGGGACGTGCTCATGGTTGGCTGGCTAGATGCTATTCAGACCCTCACTCGCGTGAGCAAGCGCTGTCGGCCTGAGCCTGGCTCGAGCTGACGCAGTAGTCCTTCCGTCAAGAAGCACCCCAGCCTGAACACTTGGCCCGATGAGCGCAACGCCATTGGCGGGATTGACCGGGGGGCCTGAGCAGCGGTGAGTGCCTCGGCTCACGGTCAAACGGGCGGCCGGATGTCGCGTCCTCGAATCGTGGGCTGCGGGCCTCGTCCGGCCGGTAGCGCTCGTCCTTGAAGCCGTCGTCACTGCGAAGGAGAGGTCGCATCGACTGAAGGTCTCGATCGGGTTACTTCCCGACGAAAGACGGGCATCCAAGCCTGTCTCCCGCCGGCGAGTCTTTGATCCTCAGGACAGGATCGATCACCAAGCAACAAGATGGACTCCGGGATTCAGGCTCCTTGCTGCAGGAGCGCTCACTGCCGAGGTCCTACGAGGGAAATCCAAATCTCGTGAGGCCAACAGTTGCCCGCAACAGTTGCCCGCTCCAGCCCAGTCGAGTAGCGATCAACAGAAAAGGCCCCATTAGCAGCCACTTTGTCGAAGCGGACGACGGGTCTCGAACCCGCGACCTTCGGCTTGGGAAGCCGACGCTCTACCAGCTGAGCTACGTCCGCGTAGTAGGCGATTTTACGTCTCAGCCGCCGACTGTCGAGGCGCGGCCCGATAGCGGTCCAAACACCTATCCGGCGGCGCCTACGGTAGCCCATGCCCAGAACCACAGGCAGATGTCCGAGTGCCTGCCGCGAGGTGGCTGAAAGTGAGCGATTGGGGGCACGCCGCCGGTCATCGGGCGCACTCACGCTGCCGCTGCTGAGGTGAAGTGGCGCTCGAGCTCGTTCGCGTAGCTGTGGCCGATCGAGCGGCTGTGCTCGTCCAGCCAGTCGGTGAACGCGATTCGCCCGAGCGGCGGGTGGTGGGAAGCGAGCAGCCCGGCGGT
>JASHQV010000027.1 GCA_030038955.1 Solirubrobacteraceae bacterium | reverse complement strand
GGTGAAGGCGCTGATCAAGCAGTTCGAGCAGATGCGCAAGGTCATGCGCCAATTCTCCCAGGGTCGGATTCCGGATCTCGGGGCGTTGATGCGGCAGGGGCGGTAGCCGCGCGCTCGGCATCCGGCCTCGCGGACGCGCGGCGGCGCATGTCGTCCGGCTGCCAGGTTTCCCAGGGGCGGATTCCGGACCTCGGGGCGTTGATGCGGCAAGGGCGGTAGCCACGCGCGAACCCGCTAACCTGATTGCCCCGATGGTCAGACTCAGACTCACGCGTGTCGGCGGACACAAGAACCCGATCTGGCGGGTCGTCGTCGCCGACCAGCGTTCCAAGCGCGACGGCCGCGTGATCGAGACCGTCGGCCACTACAACGCCCAGACCAACCCGTCCACGGTGGTCCTCAATGAGGAGCGGATCAGGGATTGGCTGGCGCGTGGTGCCCAGCCCAGCAACACCGTCCGCAAGCTCCTGCGCACGCAGGACATCCGCTAGCGCACCACTCGAACCGGTGAGCGACGACTCGCCCACGCCCCGGGAGCTGCTGGAGTTTCTCGCCCGCGGACTGGTCGAGCAGCCCGACCAGGTCGAGGTCGACGAGGTCCGCGAGAACGATCAGACGATCGTGCTCGAGCTGTCGGTGGCCCGTGACGACTATGGCAACGTGATCGGGCGGGGTGGGCGCACCGCCGGCGCCTTGCGCACGATCGTCAAGGCCGCGGCGAGCCGGCGCGGCGAGCGGGTGTTCGTCGACATCGTCGACAGCTCGCCGCCGCCGCGGTGACGGGCAGCGAGCAGCGGCGGACCGGCTCGCGGCTGCAAGGACGGTAGGGCGGCGTGGGCATCAAAGCCCGCCTGGACTGGCTGCACGCGGGACGGGTCGGCCGCCCGCACGGCCTCGACGGCAGCTTTCACGTCACCCGCGCAAACGGGCTGCTGCTCCGGGAGGGGGTCGACGTTCGCGTCGCCGGCGTGATCCGGAGGATCGAGCGACGCGCCGGAGATGAGACGCGTCTGATCGTGCGACTGCAGGGAGCGACGGAACGGGCTGACGCCGAGGTGCTGCGCGGTGCGGACCTGCTGGTGGCACGCGCGGACGCTCCCCAGCTCGGCGAGGACGAGTGGTGGGCGGAGGAGCTGGAGGGTTGCGCGGTGCACGACGGCGGACGTCCGGTTGGGCGCGTGCGACGGCTGCTGGCACTTCCCTCCTGCGAGGTCCTGGAGGTCGAACGACTGGACGGCGGACAGGACCTGCTGGTGCCGCTGGTCGACGATGCCGTGCGCACGGTCGACACGACTCGGGGCGAGATCGACGTGGACCTCAGATTCCTCGGAGGGGTGTGATGGAGATCGACGTGTTCACGCTGTTCCCGCCTGCGTTCGCGTGGTTCCAGTCCCAGCGCCACGTGACCAACACGATCGCCCAGGGGCACCGTCTCAGCTGCGTCAACTACCGGGATCACACGCCGCTCGGAGCGGGCCAGGTGGATGACACGCCATTCGGCGGCGGCGCCGGCATGGTTCTGCGGGTGGACGTGGTGGAGGCGGCGCTGCGCGCCCGCTACGCGATCGATCCGGTGGAGCTGTGCCGGCAGCGCCGCGTGCTCGCGCTGACGCCGTCGGGCCGCGTGCTCGACGACGCGCTCGTCGAGGAGCTGGCGGCCGAGTCGTTGCTGACGCTGCTGTGCGGGCGCTATGAGGGCTTCGACGAGCGGATCATCGAGCACTTCACGAGCGACCAGGTCTCGATCGGCCGGTACGTGCTGGCCGGCGGCGAGCTGGCCGCGATGGTCATCTGCGACGCGGTCCTGCGCAAGCTCCCGGGGGCGCTCGGGCACGTCGACTCCGCGATCGAGGAGTCGTTCAGCCGGGCTCTGGAGGGGGCGCCCGAATATCCCCACTACACGCGGCCAGCCGAGTACCGCGGCTGGAAGGTGCCCGAAGTGCTGCTGTCCGGGCACCACGCGAACATCCGCAGCTGGCGGCTGCAGCAGGCGCGAGCGCGCGCCGCGCAGCGTCCGCTACCATAGGCCGCCGTGCCGGCCGCAGCGCCGCGCACCACCTCGCAACGCCGCCCGCCGACGCACGGCCGGGCAATCTCACCATGAGCGCCGTCATCGAATCCCTGGAGCGTGCCCAGCTGCGCCGCGTGCCTGCGTTCGACGCCGGTGACCGGCTGCGCGTCCACTTCCAGGTGATCGAGGGGACCCGTCGGCGGACGCAGGTGTTCGAGGGCGTGGTGATCAAGCGCCAGGGTCACGGCGCGCGCGAGACGTTCACGGTGCGGAAGCAGTCGTTCGGCGTCGGCGTCGAGCGCACGTTCCCGCTGCACTCGCCGAAGATCGAGCGGATCGAGGTGGCCGCTCGTGGCGACGTGCGTCGCGCAAAGCTGTACTACCTGCGGTCCCGCGTCGGCAAGCGCGCGCGGGTGCGGGAGCGTCGCTTCATCAGGCCGGAGGTGGCCGTCGAGCGCGAGCTCCTATACGGCCCGGAGTCCGCCACCGAGGAGGGAGTGATGCCCACTCCCGAGCAAGAAGCTGCGGAGCTGGCCGCCGCCTCCGAGGCGGCCGTCGCGGACGAGCCGGTTGCCGCTGAGTCCGAGCAGCCCGAGGCCGCTGCCGCCGCGGACGAGGTGGTTGTCACTGAGTCGGAGCAGCCCGCGGCCGTAGGGTCCGAGGAGGTGGAGGCCGCGGCGGACGAGCCAGACGCTGCAGCGGACACCGAGGATGCCGTGTCCTCATCGCGCGCGGCCGCCGATTCGGCGCCCGCAGACGACGAATAGGCCGTTACACAGAGCGTGGCTGATCGGCCAGGTTCCCCTCACCTGCAGGCCCGCTGACTAGATCGGAAGCCACCGGTGGCCAGATCAACCGCAAAGCCCAAGAGTGCGCTCGGCAATGTCCTCGAGCTGATCGTCACGGTGGCGGTCGCCGTCGGCCTGGCGCTGCTGATCCAGGCGTTCTTGGTCAAGCCCTACCGGATCCCGAGCGGTTCGATGGAGCCGACGCTAGTGCCCGGCCAGCGGGTGCTGGTCAACCGGCTCGACACGCACCCCAGCCTGGGCGACGTGGTCGTCTTCCATCCCCCCGTGGGCGCCGAGGCCGAGCGGTGCGGCAACCCCAGCCAGGGGCTCAACAGCAGCGCGGCCTGCGACAAGGCGACGCCGGAGGACACGGGTGAGACGTTCATCAAGCGCGTGGTCGGCCTGCCAGGAGACAGGATCTCGATCGTCAACGGACACGTGATCCGCAACGGGCACATGGAGAAGGCGCCGTACGCCGAGCCCTGCCCGACGCCGAGCGTGTGCACGTTCTCTCAGACGATCACGGTTCCGCCCGGCGAATACTTCATGATGGGCGACAACCGTGACGACTCTGACGACAGTCGCTTCTGGGGCCCGATCCGGCAGTCGTGGATCATCGGGGAGGCGTTCTTCACCTACTGGCCGCCCGATCGTATCGGCACGCTTTGAATGGGTGGCGGCGTGAAGCGCCGCGCTCCCGGACCGCGGCTGTTCCGCCACGACCGCTCGCTCGGCGCCCGCTTCGTCGCCGGCGCCGACGAGGCGGGGCGCGGCTGCCTCGCGGGGCCGCTGGTGGTGGCCGCCGTCCTGTTCGACCACGAGCGGCTACGTCCGGCCGACATCCGGGCGCTGTCGGCGCTCGACGACTCCAAACGCCAGACGTCGGTGGGGCGGGCCGAGCTGTACCCGGTGATCCTGCACCTGGCGAGCAAGGTGGCGGTGCTGTCGCGGTGCGTTCGCGGGATCGACCAGCGCGGGCTCCACGTGACCAACCTGGCGGCGCTGCGAGACGCGCTGGCGGCGGTCGCATGCGACGGCTGCATCTGTCTGAACGACGGCTTCAGCCTGGGTGACGCCGGCCTCGCCAGCCGGGCCGTCGTCAGCGGCGACGCGACCAGCGCCGCGATCGCCGCGGCATCGGTGATCGCCAAGGAGACCCGCGACCGGTACATGCGTCGCGTCGACGCGCTGCACCCGGGGTGGGAGTTCGCCCAGCACGTCGGCTACGCCACGCCCGAGCACCGCGAGGCGATCGAACGCCTCGGGATCACGCCTCTGCACCGCCTGTCGTTCCAGTCAGCCGCCTACCAGCAGCTGTCGTTCGGCCGCTGATCCGTTGCAGCCCGGACACGGGCTCAGGCGGCGCGCGTACCGTCCTCGGCGAGCAGACGTCAACTGCGAACGGTGCTGCTCGGGCGATAGCCTCGGGTCGTGGCGGCCGATCTGCGACTTATCTGCTGGCCTTTCCACAACGGCCTGCGGGGGGTCGGCATGGGTTGCGGCTCGAGCCGGTTGGCCGTGGACCAGGAGCTGCGAAGCGGCATCGAGGCGGCTGGTTGGAGGTTGCGCTTCGAGGAGATCGAGGCGGTCGACGAATCGCAGGCGGAGATCGCGAGGGTGATCGCGCTGCTGCGTCGGCTGGCCGAGCGAACTCGGCGGGCTACGGCGACGGGGGCGTTTCCGTTGGTGCTGGCGGGAGACTGCAACAGCTGCCTGGGAACGGTCGCCGGGGTGGGCGCCGACCAGCTTGGGGTGATCTGGTTCGACGCGCACGCGGACTTCGACGATCCGGAGGAGAACCTGTCTGGGTTCTTTGACGTGATGGGGCTGGCGATGCTGACCGGACGAGGCTGGCGAGCGTTGCGCGAGACGATCCCCGGGCACCGACCTGTCGCGGAGCGCGACGTGATCCTCGCCGGAGTCCGAGACCTCGAGCCGTATCAGCGTGAGCGCCTCGAGCGCTCGAACGTCCAGGTGGTTCCGGATCTGATCGACCTCCAGCGGTTCGAGCGGGCACTATCCGAGTTGGCGTCCAGGGTGTCGCGGATCTATCTGCACGTCGATCTCGATGCGCTGGACAGCTCGGAGGGCCAAGCGAACGCGTATGCGGCACCAGGAGGACCGAGCCTCGCGCGACTACTTGAGTGTGTTCGCGCGGCGTGCGCTCGCTTCAGCGTCGTCGGCGCCGCGATCACTGCCTATGACCCTGCCGTCGATGTCGACAGCCGGATCCTCACGGCCGGCCGGCGAATCGCAGCCGAGATCGCAGCTGGCGTGCAAGGCCGCGACAGCTCTACCTCACGAGCGACGACGCCGTCTCGTTCTATCGGAAACGCGTGAGAGCGCCGATCACAGCGATGAGATGCACTCCTTGCGATCGTCGCGCTAGTTGGTCTCCCGGGAACGTTGTGCCTGAAATGGCGAGGTCCGGGGGCCGCTGGCCGAGGATGCCTGAAATACCGTTTGCCGGTGCAACGGCGGGTCGAAATTCGTTGGATAGTCCAACGAATTTCGACCCGCGGGCGTGATCAAGCGGGCCGCTCGTGTCGACAGAGGTGCGGGCGGGAACGCAGGCTCGCACGACCGGTCGCCACTGTCCCGCGGCGGGGCGAACGCTCGATGTGCAGCCGATCTGAAGCGATCACTAAGTCAGAACGCGCCCTCGAGGTGATCGAGCGCCACCAACCGGTCGTGGCCGTCGAGCGTGACGCCGATCACGTCGAACCGCAGATCCCTGGCGCGGGGGCGGTCCTCGCACTCGGCCAGCCACCGCGCGGCCATCCGACGCACCTGCAGGCGCTTGGCGGGACGCACCGCCTCTAGGGGGTCGGCGGGTGCGCGACCGGCGGCGGCCCGACGGCACTTGACCTCGCAGAACACCAGCGTCTGGCCGTCGAAGGCGACGATGTCGAGCTCCCCCCAGCGGGT
>JASHQV010000287.1 GCA_030038955.1 Solirubrobacteraceae bacterium | reverse complement strand
CCCGGTCACATCCCGCCCTACCTCGAAGCGCAGCTCGCCCGCGGCCAGGCGCTGACCGACGCGCTCGCCGGCGACCACGAGCACGTCGAAGCCGGGCTGCAGGCCGCGATCGACCGCTTCCGCGCACTCAGCTATCCCTACTGGCTCGCAGTCACCGAGACCGATCTGGCCGAGTGGCTGATCGGCCGGGACCGCGGCGCCGAGGCCGAGGAGCTACTGTCGGAGGCGATCGCCACGGTGGAGCCGTTGCGCGCGGCGCCGGCGCTTGCGCGGGCGCACCGCCTCCTCGCCCGCCCACCGGAGACAGTCGTGAGATGAGCGTCTGCTCGACCTGCGGTACGCAGCTGAAGCCGGGACAGCGGTTCTGCGGGCAGTGCGGCACGCCGCTCGGCTCCCTGTGTCCGTCGTGTGGTGCCGAGAACCCACTCGAGGGCCGGTTCTGCGAGCAGTGCGGAACGCCGCTCCAGACGGGCAAGGCCGCGCCAGCACCGGCGCCGGCCGCATCCGCCAGCTCGGCAGCGTCGATCCCGGAGCTGCGCTTCGTCTCGGTCCTGTTCGTCGACCTGATCGGCTTCACGGCGCTGTCCGAGACGCGCGAGTCGGAGGACGTGCGCGAGCTGCTGGGTCGCTATTTCGACCAGGCGCGGACGGTCATCGAGCGGCACGGCGGCACGATCGAGAAGTTCATCGGCGATGCCGTGATGGCGGTGTGGGGAGTGCCGGTCGCGCGCGAGGACGACGCCGAGCGCGCAGTGCGGGCGGCGCTCGAGATCGTCGACGCTGTCAGCGCCTTCGGCGCTGACCTGGGCACGCCGGATCTATGCGCGCGCGGAGGTGTCGTGACGGGGCAGGTGGCAGCGCTCGAGAGTCCGGGCGAGGGTCTCGTGGTCGGCGATCGCGTCAACACCGCCTCCCGCGTGCAATCCGCCGCCCAAGCCGGGACCGTGCTCGTCGACGAGGTGACCAGGCAGGTCACGTCGGCCGCGATCGCCTATGAGGACGCCGGCGAGCACGCGGTCAAGGGGAAGGCCGAGCCGCTCGCGCTGTGGCGGGCGGTGCGGGTGATCGCAGGGATCGGCGGCTCGGACCGCGAGCAGGTCCTGGAGGCACCGTTCGTCGGTCGCGACGGAGACTTGCGGCTGGTCAAGGAGCTATTCCACGGCGCGCTCGAGCGGCACTCGGCGCGGCTCGTGGCCGTGTCGGGGGCGGCGGGGATCGGCAAGTCGAGGCTCCGCCGTGAGTTCTTCACCTACGTCGACGGCCTCTCGGACACGGTCATGTGGCACCTGGGTCGCTGCCCGTCCCACGGCGATGGGGTCGCCTACTGGGCGCTCGCCGAGATGGTCCGTCAGCGGTTCGCGATCGCCGAGGACGCCTCGGCCGATGACGCCGCGGCCAAGCTCGAGCAGAGTCTCGAGCGCTGGGTCGCCGATCCGGCCGACCGCGAGTTCCTGCGTCCGCGCCTCGGGGCGTTGCTCGGCATCGCCGAGCCGGGGCTCGGGCGGGAGGAGCTGTTCGCCGGCTGGCGGCTGTTCTTCGAGCGCCTCGCGGAGCACCTGCCGGTCGTGATGCTGTTCGAGGACCTGCAGTGGGCCGACAGCGGGCTGTTGGACTTCATCGAGCAGCTGCTCGACTGGTCCTCCCAGAGCCCGATCTTCATCCTCACGTTCGCGCGGCCCGAGCTGGTCGCGGGACGAGAGGGCTGGCCCGTCGGCCAGCGCGGTGCGACCGCGCTCCAGCTCGAGCCGCTCGACGATCGGGCGATGCGGTCGCTGCTCGCCGGCTTCGTCGCTGGCCTTCCCGACGAAGCTGCGGAGCGAATCGTCGAGCAGGCACAAGGGGTACCTCTGTATGCGACCGAGACCGTGCGCGCGCTCGTCGACCGCGGTGTCGTCGCCGAGCGCGAAGGGCGTCTCGTGCTGGTGGGCGAGCTCGGCGACCTCGACGTGCCGGCCAGCCTGTCGTCGCTGCTGGCCGCCCGGATCGATGCGCTCGAGCCGGCTGAGCGGACGCTGGTGAAGGCGATGTCGGTGTTCGGAGGCTCGTTTCCGCGCTCGGCGGCTGCCGCACTCGGCGGCGTGCCGGAAGGCGAGCTCGATGACGTGCTCGCCTCGCTCGTGCGCCGCCAGGTGTTCGTGATCCGTGCCGACAAGCTCTCCCCCGACCGCGGCCAGTACGGGTTCGCGCAAGGGCTGCTGCGCACGGTCGCGTACGAGACGCTCTCGCGTCAGGAGCGAAAGCCTCGCCACCTGGCGGCGGCCGAGCACCTGCGCACGGCATTCCCGAACGACGGCGAGGACGTCGCCGAGGTGATCGCCGCCCACTACCTTGACGCGTACCGCGCTGCCGGCCAGGACCCGGACGCCGATCGGCTGCGTGCCGAAGCGCTCGCCGCGCTGCGGCGGGCGGGGCGCCGCGCGGCGACGGTGGGCGCGCCAGAGGCAGCGGAACGCTCCTATCTCGCCGCGGCCGAGCTGACACAGGACGAAGCCGAGCGCACCGAGTTGACTCAGGCTGCCGGCGAGATGGCAGCGGATTCCGGCCGCTACGAAACCGCGATCGAGCTGCTCGACGCCGCCGCCGCCGCGCATCTCGCCGCTGGCCGGCGCCGCGAAGCGGCGCGGGTCGCCAACATCGCCGGTCTCGCGCTCAACCGTCTCGGACATCTTCAGGAGGCCGTCGAGCGGGTGCGGGCCGCACTCGAGCTCCTGTCCGGCGACCAGCTTGACCCGGACGTCGCCAGGCTGAACGCCACCTTGGGGCGCTCGCTCGTGTTCCTGGCGGGCTATGAGGAGGCCGACGCGCCGCTCGAGACGGCGCTGACGATCGCCGAAGCGCTCGGCCTCCCCGAGGTGCTCAGCGAGGCGCTCAACTATCGAGCGATCATCTACATGTTCAACGGACGACCACAGCAGGCGCGCTACCTGTTCGCCGGAGCTGCCGATGTCGCCGAGCGTCATGGCCTCACCGTCCAGTTGATGACCGCTCTCGGCAACAGCGGCTATCAGGCGACGCTGTCGGACTGGCCGGATGCCACCGACATGATCGAGGCGGCGCTCGCCCTCAGCCGTCGCCGCGGCGATCGTGCCGCGGAGAGCGTCGCGGCGGGCAACCTCATGGGTGTGCTGCTGCTGACGGGGCGCTGGCAGCAGCTGGAGCAGCTGGC
>JASHQV010000286.1 GCA_030038955.1 Solirubrobacteraceae bacterium | reverse complement strand
TCGAGATCCGGAGCCGATGCGCGCAGGTTGCGGCCGCCGCCAGGCACGTCCGGATCGACGTGGATGCGATCCCGGCCTATTCAGCGTCATTGCCGGTCTCCCCCGCCGACGCCGCCCCGTCATCGTCCACCGCCTCGCCCGACGCCACCGCCTTCTGGCTGACGCTCGACGCGATCAACTTCGGCTCCGGCTGGTTCCCGACGCTGCGCAAGCGCCCCGGCCACTCCGGCTACCGCACGATCGAGGCCTCCCTCCGAGATCGGTTCGAGCGGGCCGGCCCGTGGACGGCCGGCGAGCTCGCCGTGCTCAAGGCCGGCGAGCTCGCCACCACCTTCGGACAGGATCCTCACCACGAGCTGATGGCGTCGTTCGCCAGCTCGCTGAACGACCTCGGCGAGCGCCTGCTGGGCGGTTACGACGGCGCGTTCGAGGGCCCGCTCGCGCAGGCCGGTGACTCGGCGGTCGCGCTCGTGCAGACGCTCTCCGGGTGGCGCTGCTTCGCCGACGCGTCCCGCTACGAGGGACGCACGATCCCGTTCCTGAAGCGCGCCCAGATCGCCGCCGCCGACCTGCACCGGGCGGGCGTCGCCCGGTTCGCCGACCTGGCGCGGCTGACGATGTTCGCCGACAACCTGGTGCCGCACGTGCTGCGCCTCGATCGCGTGCTGGAGCTCGACGCGGCGCTGGTGGCGCGAATCGAGCGCGGGCAGCTGATCGCTCACGGCTCGCCCGAGGAGGTGGAGATCCGCGCCTGCGCCGTGTACGCAGTCGAGCTGCTGGTCGCGGCTTCGCCGGTGCCGCGCACGGCGGCCGAGCTCGACCAGATCCTCTGGCAGCGAGGGGCGCTGCCGCGCTACAAGGCCGTGCCTCGCCCCCGCTGCCGCTGCACCGCGTACTGAGCGGCGCGGCGTCCGCTGCCACCGCGCGGACCCGGGCGCGTGCAAGCGGACGGGCCGGCGGTGCTACCAGTCGCGCCGCGCGTGCGCGACTTCCAGCGCGTAGCCGACAACCGATACCGGCGCCATCACGAACTGGTACAGCAGCAGGTAGAACAGCAGCCCTCGCCGGTTGCGGCGAACTCGCAGGTCGACGCTCGCAAAGATCCGGCGCTGGCGGACGTACATGACGCTGCTGATCAGGCCGTTGAGCGGCAGCACCAGCAGCGTCATCGGGCCGACGATCATGAAGTTGCCGGTGAACGCCAGCAGCAGGCCCGGGATGAACGCGAGCGTGAACGACAGGTCGAGGTACGGGAACAGGAAGTTGGCCGCGACCGCGTGCGAGTACAGCTTCGTCTGCTTGACGAGGCCGAGACCGTGGTCGCGCAGCCCCTCGATCATCCCGCGTGCCCAGCGGCGGCGCTGGCGCGCGAACGCGATCCAGCCCGCCGGCACCTCCGTGAACGCCACCGCCGTCGGCTCGAACACGCTGCGCCCGCCGCGCAGCAGCAGCCGCCAGGTGAGCACGATGTCCTCGCCGATCCGGTTCGGCCACCCGCCGGCGGTCTTCAAGGCGGCGGTGTCGTAGACGCTGAACGCCCCCTGCGCGACCAGCGTGCCCTGCAACAGCGCCTGGACCCGCTTGACCGAGGCGATCCCGAGGAAGTAGTCCCACTCCTGGGCGCGGGTCAGCAGGTTCTGGCGGGAGTTGCGGACGAGCACGGCGCCCGCCACCGCGACCGTGTCGGAGGGCGACACGCGCAGGCGGGCAACCGCGCGGGTGAGCGAGTAGGACATCAGCAGAGTGTCGGCGTCGATCGTCGCCACCAGCGGCGTCTCGACCGTCATCAGCGCGGCGCTCAGCGTGTTCGCCTTGCCGCCGTGATCGGCCTCGAACAGGCGCACGCGGGGGTCGCGGTCGGCGTAGGCCCGGACCAGCTCGCGGGTGCGGTCGCTGGAGCCGTCGTCGGCCACGACAACCTGCAGCGGACCGGCGTAGTCCGAGCGCAGCACGTATCGCAGCGTCTCCTCGATCACGCGCTCCTCGTTGAACGCGGCGATCAGCAGCGTGATCGGCGGCGAGTTGCCGGTCAGGTCGAGCGCTCGCGGCCGGTCGAGCAGGATGCCCGCCAGCAGCTGCACGTTCAGGTAGCCGGGGATCAGCGCGATCCCGGTGATCACCAGGATCGCCAGCGGCAGCGTGATGTCGCGGCCGAGCGTGGCGATCCAGTGCCGTGACAGCCACGCCGACAGCCCGAGCCAGGCGAGACCGAGCACGAACGTGAGCACGACCCGCGCTCGCAGCGGCAGGTAGAAGCGCCGCCAATCCTCGTGCGGCGGGGTCGGGCGCCCGGCAGGTCCCGGCCGGGCGACGGTGGGTGCAGCAGCGGTGCTGGACATCAGTCGGTGCCGGCGGCAGCGCACGCACGCGCCATCCCCCGGCCCGACCTTTGCTCGTCACGCTGACATCCGAGTCTGAGGCAACCCCCGTTGCGTGGACGGATGGTCGATGAGCAGCGCAAAGCGAACGTGTTCCTGCGCGCAAAGCTCGGATCGGCCGGGCGGCTTGCGCGCCAGAGCACGAAAAACGTGTCCGGGCGCGCAAAGCACGGATCGGCGGAGCGGCTTGCGCGCTAGAACACGTTGTGGGCGCCTCGCGCGGCGTCAGCTGGCGCCGTCGAGCGCCTGCGCGCGGGCTTCGATGATCGCCTGGGCGCCCGCCTCGCCGACCAGCAGCTCGGGACGCAGGCTGCCGCTGGCCATGAGGTCGAGCGCCGGGAAGCGCCCGGCCGCGGTCAGCAGCGGGTCGAGCGCGATCACGGTGGTCTCGCCGCCGACCGGCTTGCTGCTGGTGGCGATCACGGTCAGCGAGCCACCGTCGACGAACTTGCGGGCCGCCGCCAGCGCCTTGCGGGCGGCGTGTGAGTGGAGGCCGTCGAGACCGTCGATCAGGGCGACCGCGTCGGCGCCGCGGGCCGCGATCCGGCGCGCCTGGTCGAGCACCAGCTCGAGCAGATGGTCGAGCGCGTCGCCGGAGGCGGCGAAGCTGAGCGCGGCGGTCGGCGCCAGCACACCCTCCTTGGGCCAGTCGGAGATCTCCTCGGGGCGGACCCCGGCGAGCGCGACGAACAGCTGCAACCCCTCGACCTCTGCCAACACCTCAGCGAGGCTGCGCAGCGCCCGCGACTTGCCGGCGCGCGCGCCGCCGACGATCGTCACGCGCGAGCCGCGCCCGAACGGCGTCA
>JASHQV010000285.1 GCA_030038955.1 Solirubrobacteraceae bacterium | reverse complement strand
TTTGAGACAGCAGCCGCCACTCTCGGAGGCCGGCTTGACGTCGTCGCCAACATCGCCGGGATCGGCTCGACCACGGACGCTCCATCAACCACCGTTGAGACGTGGGACGAGGTATTCGCGGTGAACGCCAGGGGGGTGTTCCTGTGCTGCAAGCATGCGATCCCCCGGATGATCGCCATGGGAGGCGGGGTGATCATCAACATGGCCTCGGTCGCAGGAGTTGTGGGTCTGCGTAACCGTGCCGCTTACTGCGCGTCCAAGGGAGCCGTGATCGCGCTCACCAGGGCGCTCGCCATCGACCACGCCTCTCAGGGCGTGCGCGTGAACTGCATCTGCCCCGGAACGGTCGACTCGCCGTGGGTGCGGCGCCTGGTCGAGGAAGCGGGGGAGTCGCTCGACGAGCTCCGGGCGCGCCAGCGGATCGGCCGACTGGGAAGCGTCGATGAGATCGCGCGCACGGTTTTATACGTAGCGTCCGACGAGTCCGCCTACATGACCGGCACCGCGGTGGTGATCGACGGCGGCCTAAGCGCGGGATAAGAGGAGAGCAACCATGAGCGGACGGTTGCAGGGAAGACACGCAATCGTGACGGGCGCGTCGTCGGGGGTGGGCGCGGCCACCGCCCGCCGTTTCGCGCACGAGGGGGCTACCGTGGCCCTGTTCGCGCGGCGGGGAGACCTGTTGCACGACCTCGCAGCCGAGATCGGTGACCGCGCGCTGGCAATCCGGGTGGACGTCTCCGATGCGCGCGCGGTCGCGCAGGCGGTTCGCGACGCTCAAGCTCTCGGACCGGTCGATGTGCTCGTCAACTCGGCGGCGATCCTCGACGCCAGGCCTCTGCGCGAGCTCGACCCGGAAGCGTGGGACCGGACCATCGCCGTCAACCTCTCCGGCAGCTTCTATGTGGCCCGAGAGGTGGCCCTCCTGATGCTCGACCATGGCGGTGGTCACATCATCAACATCGGGTCCGACCAGTCGTTCCTCGGCTCGCCGACGTATGTCTCCTACGGCGCGGCGAAGGCCGGCATCCTCGGCCTGACGCGGGCCATGGCGGCCGAACTTGGGCCATCGATCAACGTCAACGTCATCTGTCCGGGCCCGATCGAGACGCCGATGCTGGACGCCGAGGTCCGTCACCGTGGCGACGTCCAGGCCGTGCGCACCGAGATCGCGCAGCGCTTGCCGCTGAAGCGATTCGCCACGCCCGAGGAGGTCGCCGCCGCTGTCGTCTATCTGGCCTCGGACGGCGGATACGCGACCGGAGCCGCGCTCGTCCTGGACGGCGGATCGTCAATCGTTTGAGGCGCGGCTCACGGGCCCACTTCCGATCAGTTCGAGACTACCTTCGGGAAGTTGGTGGATGAGACGATCCGCCACGCCCGAATCAGCGACCGCGACTGCTCATCGCACCGCAAACACCCCAGATCCCGCTAGGCAAAATAAAAGTGCGAAACCTGAGCAAGAAGGTCGGATGGATTGGGTCCGATATGGCCCCGTTAGGACAGGGCGTCCCACTGTCTGCGACGACGACGGCGACACCCTCGCGCTGGGGCCACTGATGCGGGACATCGATGGTGCGTTCCTGGCCGCCGTCGACACTGCCAGCGTACACGGGGCGCTGGCGGCTGGCAGCTCCCAGCCGGTCGCCGTTGATGGCGAGCGGATTGGACCGTCCGTCGCGCGGCCGATTGCGTTCATCTGCATCGGCATGAGCCACGCCACCCACGCCGCCGGGTCGGGCGCCACTCCAGCGGAATGCCCGGTCGCGTTCCTCAAGCATCGTCCGCGCGTCGTCGGGCCCGACGACGACGTCGTGATCCCGCGCGGCTCAACCAGGACCGAATCGGAGGTAGAGCTTACGGCGGTGATCAAGCGCACTCCGCGATACTTGGACGATATGGCTGAGGCATTCGACTACGTGGCTGGCTACATGGTTGCCAACGATGTCTCCGAGCGCGCATCTCAGATTGACGTCTCCGGTTGCCAGTGGTCGAAGGGCAGGTGCGCACCGACGTTCAGTCAGGTCGGCCCGGCGCTGCGGCCTGTGGACGGGCTCGACTCGGGAGCACCGCGGCTGCGCAGCTGGGTCAAGGAGCCGCGTCAGGATTTTTGCACCGCCGAGCCGATCTTCTCGGTGCCGGCGTGATGGTGCACCTCAACCACCACATGACACTGATGCCCGGCGACCTGCTGTGCACCGGCGCGCCCGAGCGTGTGGCGTTGTCGGGCCCGTTCCCGTACCTCGCTCCGGGCGGCGTGATGACGATGGAGATCGACGGCCTGGGCCGGCAGCGGCAGAGGCTAGTCGCTGCGGGCTAGTTGGTCGGCAGTGCGGGCGGCCCTGTTCATTACCTGCCTCACCGACACCCTGTTCCCGCGAACGGGGCAGGCCACCGTGGCGCTGCTCAAGCGGCTTGGTGTCGCGGTTGAGTTTCCGTTGGAGCAGACCTGCTGCGGGCAGATGCACTGGAACGCTGGCTACGAGCGCGAGACGCTGCCGCTCATCCGCCGGTTCGTGCGGGCGTTCGCGCATGCCGAGGTGGTGGTGTCGCCGTCGTCCTCGTGTGTCGGCATGGTCCGCGAGCAATACCCGCGGCTAGCAGCCGCAAGCGGCGACGAGGGGCTCGCCCGGGAGGTCGCGACTCTTGCGCCTCGGGTCTTGGATCTGACCGAGCTGTTGGTCAACAGGTTGGGGGCGGTCGACGTCGGCGCCTACTTTCCCCACCGGGTTGCGTACCACCCCACCTGCCACAGCCTGCGGCTGCTCGATGTGGGCGAGCGCCCTGTGCAGCTGCTGCAGGCGGTGCGGGGTCTTGAGCTGGCGGAGCTGCCCGACGCCGATCAATGCTGCGGATTCGGCGGCACCTTCGCAGTCAAGAATGCCGACACGTCGATCGCGATGCTGACCGACAAGATGCGCGCGATTCTCGATAGTCGCGCCGAGGTATGCACGGCGCTCGACAATTCGTGCCTAATGCACATCGGCGGTGGCTTCTCGCGGGCGCGCGCAGGAGTCAGGGCGATGCACATGGCGGAGATTCTCGCGAGCACCGAACGATGAGCGGACCGTCCACTCCGTCACTGCCGTTCCCGCAGGCAGCTCGTGCTGCACTGGCGGACACGCAGCTGCGGCATAACCTCAGCAAGGTCACCCGCATGATTCGTGCCAAGCGCGCCGGCGTCATCGATGAGCTGCCGGACTGGGAGCAGCTGCGCGAAGCCGGACGCGCACTGAAGGAGCGGACGCTGCGCCACCTCGACACCTACCTGACGCAGCTCGAGTCCGCAGTTACCGACGGCGGCGGCGTCGTCCACTGGGCACGTGACTCGGCAGAGGCCAATGCGATCGTCGGCCAGCTGGTCGCCGCGGAGGGGGTCGATATGGTCGTCAAGGCGAAGTCGCTGACCAGCGAGGAGATCGGGCTGAATGACGCGCTGGCGAGGCGCGGGGTCAGCGCCGTCGAGACCGACTTAGCGCAGCTGATCGTGCAGCTGGGTGACGACGTCCCCTCGCACCTGCTGGTTCCCGCGATCCACAAGAACCGGGCCGAAATCCGGGAGCTGTTCCTGCGCAAGCTCGACAACGCGCCAGCCGACCTATCGGATGATCCACGCGAGCTGGCCGAGCTGGCCCGGCGATACCTGCGAGAGCGGTTCCTGCAGGCCCGCGTCGGGATCTGCGGGGTCAACTTCGCGGTCGCCGAGAGCGGCACGATCGCGGTCGTGGAATCCGAGGGAAACGCACGTATGTGCACCACGCTGCCGGGAGTGCTGATCGCCGTGATGGGGATCGAGAAGTTGGTTCCGAGCTGGCAGGACCTGGAGGTGTTCCTGCAGCTGTTGCCGCGCTCCTCAACCGCCGAGCGGATGAACCCGTACACGTCGCTGTGGAGCGGTGTGACCGATGGCGATGGCCCGCAGCACTTTCATCTCGTGCTGCTCGACAACGGCCGTACCGACGTCCTCGCTGATCAGCTCGGGCGCCAGGCGCTCAACTGCATCCGTTGCTCAGCCTGCCTTAACGTCTGTCCTGTGTACGAGCGGACCGGGGGTCACGCCTACGACTCGGTGTACTCGGGACCGATCGGAGCGATCCTGACGCCGATGTTGCGCGGCCCAGCGGCGGGGTCGCTGCCGTATGCCTCGAGCCTGTGTGGCGCCTGCTACGAGGTGTGCCCCGTCAAGATCGACATCCCCCGGATTCTGATCCACCTCCGCGCCAAGCAGGTGCAAGCTGGAGTCCACCAGGCAGGAAGCAGCCTGCGGACGGCGGCCGCCGAGCGGATCGCGATGCAGACGCTCGCCCGCGTGTTCGCGAGCCGCGCGCTTTACGAGGCCGCCCAGCGCTCGGGGCGGCTGGCGCAGCTTTCGCTCCCCCCGGCCGGACAGCTCGCCCGGCTGCCCGGGCCGCTGCGGGCGTGGAGCTCCGCACGGGACCTACCAGTGGTACCACGCCAGAGCTTCCGCGACTGGTGGCGCCATACATCGTGAGCGACGCGCGGCAGGACATCCTCGAGCGGATTAGGCATGCGCTGGCGGACGTGCCGGCCAGCGAGTGTCCCGAGGACGTTCCGGTTCCGCGTGAGTACCGTCGTCAACCGGTAGAGCTCGAACCTTTGGGCGTGCTGATCGAGCTGTTTGTGCAGCGGCTGCGTGACTACGGCGCCGAGGTGGTGCAATGCGGACCGGCGGAGGTCACCGCGCGGGTGGGCGCCGCCTGCGAACGACACGGCCTGACGCAGCTCGCAATACCGTCGGAGCTGCCGAGCGGATGGCTACCAGCGGGAATCGAGATCATCCCCGACACCGGGCTGCGGCCGCAGGAGCTGGATCAGATCGGCGCGGCGCTGACCGGCTGCACGATCGCCGTTGTCGAGACGGGCACACTCGTGCTCGACGGCGGTCCCCGCTGCGGCCGCCGAGCGCTGACGCTAGTTCCGGATCATCACATATGCGTCGTTGAGATTGAGCAGCTGGTGTTGCTGGTCCCGCAAGCGCTGGCGGCAATAACGCCCGCCGCGGTCGAGCAGCGCCAGCCGATCACTCTGATCTCGGGCCCGTCGGCCAGCTCCGACATCGAACTGAGCAGGGTCGAAGGCGTCCACGGCCCGCGCGACCTGATCGTAGTGATCATCGTCCAGCAACCTGGGTAGCTCACAACTGCCAGGAGATCGCTGACGGGTCACCGTGTCGGATTGCCGCCCACGCATCGTTGACCGAGGTGAGTGAGCCAGGCTCGATGCGAGATTTCGTCTACGACGCCGGTCACACTGCCCCGGATCGTGGATGCCTTGCCTGACAGGGCAACCGATGGCGCTCTGGTGTGCTGCTCCGTTGCATCGTCCAAGGTCTCACCGATCCCGATCAGGCGTGGTTTTGGACTCCCAAGTGACAGCGTGGGGAAGCGCGAGGCTGGCGTGGATACCGCGTACGGGAGGGAGCGTCTCAATTACAGCAACGAGGAGTTCCCTGAATCGCTACGGCGCGATCCGCCGCGGCCGCGGCGAGGCACAGATGCTCAAGCTCGAGGCGAAAATCCCGCGTGTTGAGGTGGTGCACATCGTCCATCCCGGCGCCTCCGACAACCTCCATCGATAAAGGAGATCCAGCGAGTGGTGTCAACTGGGCGGTATACGAACCAATTGTTCACGGCACCGGCGATAGCCGTCCCGTGATTCGAGCCTTCAGGCGCATAGGCTTCAGCCAACCCAGCGCAGGTCTTCCGGTTCGTGTGCTCCGTCTACGAGTTCGAGATCGAGCGTAGACGAGAGATGATCGAACGAGTAGTTCTCGAGGGGTCCGACCATCTGAGAAAACAGCCTGTGGAATGAACCAGCTTTTCCGGGGGTGGATCAGTTCGTGGCGACAGCGCGTTGCACGCAGGGCTGATCACGATCCCGATGGCCGCGATGCTCGGCGTGTTCTCCATCGTCTCGGGGCGGTTGGTCGCCAGCCGCGGACCCCGGCTCGCCCTGATCATGTCCGGTGCGCTGATCGCGTTGGGCGCGATCCTGCTGATCGGCCTGACCGCCCACGCCGCAGTGTGGTACCTGATCGTCGCCTACCTCGTGTTCGGGACCGGCGCGGGGCTGGTCAACGCCCCAATCACCAACACCGCGCTCTCGGGGATGCCCCGAGATCAGGCCGGGGTCGCCGGCTCGATCGCCTCGGCCTGTCGCCAGACCGGCGCGGCTGTTGGGGTTGCGGTGACTGGCGCGATCATCGCCAGCAGCTCGGCCGG
>JASHQV010000284.1 GCA_030038955.1 Solirubrobacteraceae bacterium | reverse complement strand
GGGATCGTCGGAGACCTCAACAAGATCGTGCCGAAGCTGGTCGACGCGATCAAGACGAAGAAGGGGAGCGGGTGAGCCCGCACGCCCCCAGCGAGTTCCCGCCCCCGGTCGACTCGCAGAGCGAGTTCGTCAAGCGCGAGCTCGACCCCGAGGACGAGCGGATCGACGTCGGCGTCGCGATCGTCGGCGGCGGCACGGCCGGGCTGGCGTGCGCCAACCGACTGCTGGCGCTGCTCGACGACGACCCCGAGCTGACCGAGCGTCTCGGCGAGGCGCCGGTGGCGGTGCTGGAGAAGGCGAAGGCGTGTGGTGGCCACAGCCTCAGCGGGGCGGTGATGCGCCCCGGGCCGCTGCAGGAGCTGTTCCCCGACCTCTCTCGCGAGGACTGGCGGGGTCAGCACTTCGCGTTCGGCGAGGTGACAAAGGAGGCCGTCTACCTGCTGCCGAACGGCCGCTCGAAGCTGAAGATCCCGACGCCACCGCCGTTCAAGAACCACGGCAACGAGGTCGTCTCGGTGGCGGCGCTGGCGCGCTTCCAGCAGCAGCGGGCGGAGGAGAGCGGCGCCTACATCCTCGCCGAGACCGCGGCCACGCAGCTGGTCGTGGAGGACGGCGCCGTCGTCGGCGTGCGCTCCGGCGACAAGGGCCGCGGCAAGCAGGGCGAGCAGCTGCGCAACTTCGAGCCGGGGACCGACATCAAGGCCGAGGTGACGGTGCTGGCCGAAGGCTGCTGGGGCCACCTGACCGGCGCGGCGATCAAGCAGTTCGGGCTCGGCCAGCACCGCGAGCCGCAGGTCTGGGAGCTCGGCGTCAAGGAGGTCTGGAAGGTGCCGCGGCCACTCGACCGGATCATCCACACGATCGGGCCGTGGCCGCTGAAGCTGTCGGCCAGGTACGGGCAGATCGGGGGCACCTGGATCTACCCGATGCAAGACGCCCAGAGCGGCGATCACCTCGTCTCGATCGGGTTCGTCGTCGACCTCGAGTACGCCGACGCGACCACCTCCGCCCACGACCTCCTGCAGCTGTTCAAGACGCATCCCCTGGTCAGGGAGATCCTCGAGGGGGGCGAGCGGATCGCGTGGGGCGCGAAGGCGCTGCCCGGCGGCGGCTACTGGTCGATGCCGAAGCTGTCGATGCCGGGAGCGCTGCTGGTCGGCGACGCCGGCGGGATGGTCGACACGGTCGCGCTCAAGGGCGTCCACCACTGCATCCAGTCGGGCAAGCTCGCAGCCGAGGCGATCTACGCGACGCTCAAGCACGGGCGGTCGTTGAGCGACTACGAGCAGATGATCGACGAGTCCAGCACCGGCAAGGAGCTGTGGCGGGTGCGCAACACGCGTCAGCCGTTCTCGAAGGGCTTCATCAGGGGCGCGCCGCTGGTGAACCTGGCGATCGCGACCCGCGGCAGGCTGCCCGGTGGCCGCCTCGTCTGGCACCGCAACGACCAGCAGCCGATGTTCGCCGGCGACACCTACAAGTCGTACCCGAAGCCCGACGGGAAGTACATCTTCGACAAGCTGTCGAGCGTCTACATCAGCGGCAACGCGACTCGCGACGATGCCCCCAACCACATCCGGCTCGAGCGCCACGTGCCGCGCGAGATCGCCGAGACGTGGAAGTGGATGTGCCCGGCCGGCGTCTACGAGATCCCCGACGACGCGCCCAAGACGGGGCCCGTGGACGTCACCGTGAACTACACGAACTGCATTCAGTGCGGCGCGATCACCGCCAAGGGCGGACGTCTGACGCCGCCCGAGGGGGGCGACGGGCCCCTGTACACGATCACCTGAGTGGTGATCGGAGGCGGTCCTCGAGGCGAGCAACTTCGAGGGCGGCGGCTTGTTCTAGCGACCATGATCCGGCGACCGACCCGCGCATTCGTGGCCGCGGCGGCGGTCGTCACGGTGGCGACTGTGGCAGCGGAGCGGGCGCCTGCCACTGGGGCCGAGGCTATGGCGGCGAGCCGGCCGGCGGTGACGAGCCGGCCGGCGGCGGCGAGCGCACCCGGGAGCTCGCGGGCGGCGCTGACCGCGTTCGCCTGCCACCGCGCGCTGAAGCCGAGTGACCGCTCCATGTCGGCCACCGCAGTGATGCGTCCGGTCGCCGAAACGGTCAAGCTGGCGGTCGACTTCCGGCTGCTGCGGCTGTCGGCCACGGGCACGGCCACCAGCGTCCCCGGCGCCGGCCTCGACACGTGGCTGACGAACTCGGTCGGAACGGGTGCGAATCACGTGTGGCGGGTGATCCACACGGTCAGTGACCTGCCGGCGCCAGCGTCCTACCGGTTCAGCGTGGCCTTCCGGTGGATCGGCTCGGGAGGGCAGATCATCGCCCGTGCGGTGCGCCGCAGCCGCCGCTGCCGCCAGCCGGAGCTGCGCCCCGACCTCGAGGTGCAGTCGATCGCGGTGCGGGAGGACCCATCGAAGCCCTCCGAGGACAGCTACGTGGCCGGAATCTACGACGCTGGCGCGAGCGGCGCCGGGCCGTTCCTCGTGCAGCTGCTCGATCAGGGAAAGCAGGTGAACCGCAGGGTGTCCCACATCGACCGCCACGAGCTGCTGTCGGTGCGGTTCGTCGGGCCGCCGTGCAGCAGCGCGGCTCCGCCGACGGTGACGGTCGATCCGCACCACCGCGTCGACGTCTACAGCCGCGCGCACGCGTCGCTTACCGCCACCTGCCCGGCTGCCTCGGATACCTGATCGCAGACGTGCCCGCAACGCTGCGGGGGTCGTGGCCGGTGCACGGCGGATCGCTATCCTGAGTAGGACCATGAAGCAGACAATCCACCCCGAGTACATGGAGACGCACGTGACCTGCACGTGCGGGAACGAGTTCGTCACCCGCTCCACCAAGCCGCAGATCCACGTGGAGATCTGCTCCGCCTGTCACCCGTTCTACACGGGCCGCCAGAAGCTGGTCGACACCGGCGGGCGCGTCGAGCGCTTCCAGCGCCGCGTCGCCAAGGCCCGTCGCTCCCAAGCCGCTGCGGGCTCCTAGGATCCGGTTGCCGTGAGCGATCTGGCGGTCGGGGAGGGGCGCCTCACCGCCACCCCAGCCGGCGAGGGGTGCCTGACCGCCACGCGCGACGCGCCGGTCGGCGGCCAGGCCGTGCTGGAGGGTGTGATGATGCGGGGTGTCGGTCACTGGGCTGTGGCCGTGCGCAAGCCGGCGGGGATCGGCGACGCGGGCCAGATCGACGCGCCGGAGCCGGCGGGGATCGGCGACGCGGGAGCGACCGAGGCGCGGGAGCCGGCGGGGATCGGCGATACGGAAGCGACCGCGGTGCAAGAGCCGGCGGACGCCGACCAGCTCGGGGCCATCGAAGTGCAGACGTTCGACCTGCGCCAGGCCCGTCGCCGCCGCGTGCTGCGGCTGCCGATCGTGCGTGGCGTGGTCGCGCTGGTCGACTCGATGGCGATCGGCATCCGCGCCCTGGGGATCTCTGCGAACGTGCAGATGGCGGCCGCCACCGGCGAGGCCGGCGGCGAGCAGAAGCAGATCTCGGGCGGCGTCTGGGCAGGTACCGTCGTGGTCGCGGTCGTGTTCGCGATCGGGCTGTTCTTCGTCGTGCCGGTGTCGCTGACCGACCTGATCAAGCACCAGCTCGGGTCCTCGCTGCTGTTCTGGCTAGTCGAGGGCTGCCTGCGCACCGGCATCTTCCTCGCCTACCTGCTGCTGCTGTCGAAGATGCGCGACCTGCGCCGCGTGTTCGAGTACCACGGCGCCGAGCACAAGGTGATCTCCTGCTACGAGGCGGGCGACGAGCTGGTGCCCACGCGTGCGGCCCTGTACTCGCGCCTGCATCCCCGCTGCGGCACGAGCTTCCTGCTGGTCGTGATGATCATGGCGATCTTCGTGTTCGCGATCGTCGGCCTGCACGCCTGGTGGATCCTCGTGCTCACGCGGATTCTCGGCGTGCCGGTGATCGCCGGCCTGTCGTTCGAGGTTGTCAAGTGGGCCGGGCGCAACCGGCGCCGGCGGTGGGTGCAGGCGATCATGTACCCCGGCCTGCAGCTGCAGCGGCTCACCACCCGCGAGCCCGACCTCGACGAGCTGGCCGTCTCGATCGCCGCCCTGTCGGCGGTGCTCGAACGCGAAACGCCCGGGAAGCTGTCGGCTGACGACCTGGTCGGGCTCGAAGTCGTCGCGTGATTCTCGCCGGCCGGGTCGGCGACGTCTGTCACGCCGTGACCCCGCCGAACGCTCCTAAACTCGCTCACACGATGGTCGATGAGCTGGCAGAGCAGATCCTGGCGCGATTTGGCGCGCTCCAGGAGGAGCTGTCGGATCCCGCGGTGATCGCCGACCGCCGGCGGTTTGCGGCTAGCTCGCGTGCCTACCGGGAGCTCGAGCCGGCGGCCAAGCTGGCTGGCGAGTACCGGCGGGTGGCCGACGACGTTGCCGGCGCGCGCGAGCTGATCGCCGAGGACGGCGACGACCCCGAGCTGCGTGAGCTGCTGCGTACCTCGCAGGACCGGTTGGCGGAGCTGGAGGAGCAGATCCGCCTGGCGATGGTCGAGCGCGACCCCAACGACGACAAGAACGTGATCATCGAGATCCGGCCCGGCATTGGCGGCGAGGAGGCGAGCATCTGGGCTGGCGACCTCTACCGGATGCTGACTCGCTATGCCGAGCGGCTCGGCTTTGAGGCCGAGCCGCTCGCGGTCGGCGACGGCACGTACACGCTCTCGGTCAAAGGCGCCGGCGCTTACTCGGTGTTCAAGTTCGAGGGCGGAACGCATCGCGTGCAGCGCGTGCCGGAGACCGAGTCACAGGGGCGGATCCACACCTCGACCGCGACCGTCGCGGTGCTCCCGGAGGCCGACGAGGTGGAGGTGGAGATCGACCCGACTGACCTCCAGATCGACTTCTACCGCTCCTCCGGGCCGGGCGGGCAGTCGGTCAACACGACCGACTCGGCGGTCCGCATCACTCACAAGCCGACCGGGATCGTCGTCTCGATGCAGGACGAGAAGTCGCAGCTGCAGAACCGCGAGCGGGCGATGCGCGTGCTGCGGGCGCGCCTGTACGAGCGGGCGCTAGCCGAGCAGCAGGCCGAGCTGGCCGCGTCGCGCTCGGCCCAGGTGGGGACCGGCGAGCGGGCCGAGAAGATCCGTACCTACAACTTCCCCGAGAAGCGGGTCAAGGACCACCGCATCAACCTGCTCGTGCACAACCTCGACGAGATCCTGATGGGCGAGCTCGACGAGCTCAGCGCCGCGCTCCAGGACGACGAGAAGCGGCGCCGGCTGGCGGACCGGGGCGAGCATGCATAAGCAGGCACGGCGCGCCGCGACGGCGGAG
>JASHQV010000283.1 GCA_030038955.1 Solirubrobacteraceae bacterium | reverse complement strand
GCGCCGGGCTCGCGCAACCAGCGCGCCGGCGAGCTGCTGTCGCAGGGAGTAGCGCCCGACCAGATCGCGCCGATGCTGGGCGATGCCGTCGAGGCGCTCGACTCCGTGCCGCTGCTGGCCGCCGCTGCGCGCAGCGCCGGTGTCCAGGCGCCGGCGCTGGCCGGGCTGGCGGCGCTCGTGGAAGGGAAGCTCGAGCCCGAACGATGGGCCGAATCCGTGATCGCACCCGCTCGCCGACAGCGCCCGGCGCCGAGCAGGGCGGCGTAGGCAACAACTGGTCAACAACTCGCGCCCGCCCGAGACCCGAAGATAGGCTCCCTGATGACGTGGCCGGCACCCCGACGAGCAAAGCCGAGCTTGACGCCGCCTTCACGCAGCTGTATCGCGCGCACCTGCGCGACGTCTACTCCTACAGCTACTACCGGGTCGGCAACCACCACGACGCCGAGGACCTCACCGAGCAGACGTTCCTGCAGGCCTACCGCCATCTCGAGCGAGCGCTCAGGGAGTCCGATGGTCGCCCGCTACGCCCGTGGCTCATCCGCATCGCCCACAACCTCGCGGCCAACTTCTACCGCGACCGCTCACGCAAGCCGGAATCCGCGATCGAGGACGCCGGCACGATCTCGGCCCCGCACACGACCGAGGCGCTGGTGGAGGGTCGCGAGCAGCTGGCCACGATCCTCGACGGCATCGGGCAGCTGCCCGACGACCGCCGGGAGGCGCTGATCATGCGCTTCGCCCTCGGCATGGACAACCGCGAGATCGCCCGCGCGCTCGGCCGCAGCGATGGAGCCACGAAGGTCCTGCTGCACCGGGCGATCCGGCAGCTCGAGGGGATCGTCGCCGACGCAGGCGCGGAGCCGGGCGAGGAGCACGGATCGTGACCGCGGGTGCCGGCGTGGAGGCGCTGCTGCGTGAGGCGTTGGCTCCGGTCGAGCCTCCCGAGGCGCTGGCCAAGCGACTCGAGACGACCCTCGCCAGTCTCGCCGCCTCGGCCCAGGACGAGCTCGAGGGGTGGGAGCTGTCGGCGATGCGCGACCCCCGCAACTGGGTCCGTCCGGCCGCGGCCGTGGTGGTCACCGCCACCGCCGGAACGGCGCTGGTGGCGCTGCGCGTGCGAGGCCGTCACCGCAGCCGGATCAACAGCTCGGACAGCCTGCTGGAGCTCGCCGGGCACACCCTGCGGGATATCGCGCAGGAGGCGCGGGCGATCCTTCCCGACCGCTGAGCCCGCCGGCACGCGCCCGCATCGAGGCATGCGTCGCGCGTTGCTGTTCGGGCTCGCTGCTAGCGTCAGCCGCGCCGTGGCCACCTGCTACCGACACCCCTCCCGTGAGACCGGCGTCTCCTGCTCCTCATGCGGGCGCCCGATCTGCCCCGACTGCATGACCCCGACGCCGGTCGGGATGCGCTGCCCGGAGTGTGCGCGTGATCGCACGCGCGTGCGCACGCTGCGCAGCACGCGCGGCACCAGCCGCAGCGCCACCGACATCCTGATTGCGATCAACGTAGTCTGCTTCCTCGCCGAGGTGGCGACGGGCGTGTCACTGTTCAGCGGCAATGAGAGCGGCTGGGTGTTCGATCACGGAGTCCTGTTCGGACCCGCGCTGACGGCGCACGACGCCTACGGCGTCGGCACAGATCAGTACTGGCGGCTGCTGACGGCTGGCTTCCTGCACGCGAGCCTGATCCACATCGGCCTGAACATGCTGTCGCTGTGGTTCGTCGGGCGCGTGCTGGAGCCGGCGATCGGCCGTCTCAACTTCCTCGCGATCTACTTCGCCTCGCTGTTCGCCGGCTCGTTCGGGGCGCTGCTGTTCCAGCCGGACATCCCCACGCTCGGCGCCTCGACCGCGATCTTCGGGATCTTCGGGGCGCTGATCGTGGTCGCCAATGCCCGGCACATCCCGCTCTGGCAGAGCGGGCTGATGCCGGTGCTGGTGCTCAACTTCGTGTTCACACTCACCTATCCCGACGTCTCGGTTGGCGGCCACCTGGGTGGCTTGGTCGCCGGGCTGATCTGTGGCTGGCTGGTGGTTGAGGTGCACGAGCGCCGCGGCAAGCAGAGGCTGGCGTTGGCTGGCTGCGCGCTTGTGGCGGTGCTCAGCATCGTCGCCTCGCTGGCCGTCGCCAGCGGCACCGGGTTGACGCCCAACGGGCTAACTCTCTGAGGTCGCCCGCCGTCACCTCCGGGGGGCTCGCTCAGAGCGCGACCGTCAGCGCCTGGCCCGCCAGCTCCGGGCTCTCCGGCAGCAGCTCTGGGTGGATCAGCGACGCCAGCAGCTCCAGCCCCTCGATGATCCGCGGCCCGGGCCGCGAGAACAGGCCCGCGGCGTTGACCGCGACCACCTCGCCTGCCCCAAGGCTGGCGAGGTTGTCTCGGTGCATCTCGGCCTCGCGATGGGCGATCTCGGCGTCGTAGCCGCACGGCATCACCAGCACGAGGTCGGGATTGGCCGCCTCCACCTCCTCCCAGCTGCGCTCCTCTGACTTCTCGCCGGCGAACCCCAGCACGTCCTCGCCGCCCGCGTACTCGATCAGCTGCGGCGTCCAGTGCCCGGCAGCGAACGGCGGGTCGAGCCACTCCAGCGCCACCACCCGCGGTCGCCTAGCGCCGCGCACCGCCAGCCGCACCCGGTCGATCCGGGCGGACGCCTCGCGGATCAGGTCAACCGCGGCGTCGTTGGCGTCGGTGACCTGCGCGAGCGTGCGCGCGTCGCCCAGCACCTCGCCGACCGTCCGCGGATCCAGTGACACGACCAGCGGCTGGGTGTCGATCTCCTCGGCGATCGCGCGCACATCGTCGTACGAGACGGCGCACACCGCGCACAGCGCTTGGGTGACGATCAGGTCGGGTCGCAGGTCATGCAGCAGCGCCTCGTCGAGCTCGTAGATCGACTCGCCGGCGAGCGTGCGCTGCTTGACGGCGGCATCGATCTCAGCCGCGCTGAGGCCGGGCGGCAGCACGTCCCGCGTCACTCGTGGCAGCTCCCTCGCCGCGGGTGGGTAGTCGCACTCGTGGGTTACCGCGATAAGGTCGCCGCCGAGGCCGAGCGCGAACAGCATCTCGGTCGCGGAGGGGACGAGGCTGACGATCCGCATGGGACTGTGACGGAATTAGTGGTGAGATCCGGCGAGTGGCTGGGCATGGATGGCAGCCCTGAGTGCCACGAGGATACCCTGGTGTAGCTGAGGGCGAGTCAGGGCTGCCAGGCGCGTCCAGACGCTCGCCGGAGCCGCAAATAACTCCCTCACAACCCCTCAGGAGGCATGACCAATCATGGCAGAGCTGTTGAGTGACGATCAGATCACGACCCACCTGGAGGGATCGCCGTGGACACGCGAGCGCGACGAGATCGTCCGCAACCTCGAGCTGGAGGACTTTGCGGCGGCGATCGCGCTCGTCAACCGGGTGGCCGAGGTGGCCGAGCGCCACAACCACCATCCGGACATCCTGATCCACGGCTGGAACAAGGTGAAGCTGTCGCTGAGCAACCACGCGGCCGGCGGCCTGACCGACGTCGACTTCGAGCTGGCGCGGCGCTTCGACGAGGTGATCTGACGGCCGTCTCGGCAAGCTGATCTGACTGCGGCTTCGCGCTCGCGTCAGGAGCGGCTGATACCGTTGTCGGCGTCGCTTCGATGAACGACGACCCGTACCGAAGTAGCAGCGCGCGCCACGGCCGGCTCCAGCCTTCAGGGCGAGCTGAGCGGTGACCGCGCTGTACATCATCCTGACCGGGGTGCTGGTCCTGGTCAACGCGTTCTTCGTGATCGCGGAGTACGCGCTGGTCCGCTCGCG
>JASHQV010000282.1 GCA_030038955.1 Solirubrobacteraceae bacterium | reverse complement strand
GAGCTTGCCGAGCGCGGCGGTGACCGATGGCCGCTGGGCGGCGATCAGGTCGGCCAGCACGCTGTGAGACAGGTTGAGCGGGAGCATCACTCCGTCGCGGCGCACGTGGCCCCAGCGATCGGCCAGGTGCCAGAGCAGCATGTGCAGACGCACCTCGATGCGGGGGTGGTGGACGATCGCCATCATCAGCGCGAGCCGGCGCGAGCGGTCGAGCGCACGGCCGGCGAGCGCGCCGGTCAGCGTTGGGTACCTGGCCAACCGCGCGGCTGCCCGCTGATCCAGGACCGCCACCCGCGCCGCCAAGATCACCTTCCAGCCGGTCGTGTGGGGTAGCGTCGACTCCAGGTCCTCGCCCTGCCATGGTCGCAGCAGGTCGCCTTCGCCGAGCAGCTCGGCACCGAAGCGGCCGTCGACTCCAACCCGGCGAATCATCAGGCCCTCGAGGATCAGCAGGCCGATGCCTCCCGACAGCATCGTGGCCCTCTGGCTGTCCCAGGTGCCGCGGGGAATGCGGAGCGCGTGGACGACGCAGTGCTCGAGCGCCCAAGCACGGTCCGCGAGCGGTATCGCGGCGGCGAGGTCGGGATCTTCACGGAGCAGCTGTGCCCGTGTGAAGATGTGGGGGTCTTGGATCCTGTGGGGGTCTCGGGTCCGCAAGCAGCTCCTGACGACGACGTCAATCCGAAGCTCTTCAATGTACATCCGCGGTGGCGCTGCCACACCCGGTTCGAAGCTTCCAGCCCCGCTGCTGCACGGGCGCCTACGGTAGCTTTCCTCAGCCATGCCCGGGACCCCGACGATCCTCGTCCACGCCGGCGCTGGAGCGTTCGGCAGCGATCTGCGCGACCACCGCGGCGAGGTGATCGCGACCCTCCAGAAGCTGCTGCGCGTAGCGGCCGAGCAGCTGCGGTCGGGCGCCGACGCGGTCACCGTGGCCCGTACCGCCGTCGAGGCGATGGAGGACTTCGAGCTGTTCAACGCCGGCTACGGGGCAGCGCTGTGCGCGGACGGCTCCGTTGAGCTGAGCGCGGCGCTGATGCGCGGGCAGGATCAGGCCGCCGGCGCGGTCGCCGGCGTGCGCACCGTGCGCCACCCGATCCGCGCCGCCGAGATCGTGCTGCAGTCTCAGCAGGTGCTGCTGATCGGGGAGCCGGCCGACGAGCTGGACGGCATGCAGGCGGCCGACCGGTGGCCGATGCAGCTGTTCGTGACTGAGCGACAGCAGGCTCGCCTGGGAGCGAGCCCTGACTCACAACGCGAGGACCGCGGGACCGTGGGAGCGGTGTGTCTCGACGCCGCCGGCCAGCTGGCCGCCGCCACCTCCACCGGCGGGATCACCGGACAGCCGCCCGGACGGGTCGGCGACTCGCCACTGATCGGCGCCGGCACGTGGGCGGACCCGCACGTCGCGGTGTCCTGCACCGGGGCGGGCGAGGAGTTCATCCGCGCCGGCGTCGCCCGCGGCCTGGCGGCGCTGGTGCAGAGCGGCGAGACGGTCGAGCAGGCGGCCCGCCGCGCGCTCGCCGACGTCAGTCGCCTGGGCGGCGACGGGGGGCTGATCGCGCTCGACGGCGGCGGCCGCTTCAGCATGCCGTTCACGACCGAGGCGATGCCCCGCGGGGTGTGGCGCTCGGGCGACCCCGCGCAGATCTACCTGACCTGAGGAGCGTGTCCGGGCGCCCGATCGAACTTCGTGCTGGCGCGGGTGCGGCGCTTCGGCTGTGATGGGCGCCGGCGGGGGGTGACGCACATAATGCGGCTATATGCAGCATCATGTGCGTCAGGTAGGCCGCGACGCGGTTGGGGGTGCGTCGCGATCGCCACGCCGCGCCCGGTGGGTGTGCGCGATTGCGGTGGTGTACGCGATCACGGTGGTGTACGCGAGCCCGGTGGTGTACGCGAGCGCGAGTGCGCCCGCGGCTGCGGCGCACACCCCGCAGCCGGGAGGCGGCAGCTTCCACGTCCCGCGCCGGGCGCGCCAGCTGATCGTCGTCTCAAGCCCCACTCTCGACCCGCGCGACTATCTCGCCAGCTTCCGTGCATACACGCGTTCGAGCGCGAGTGCCCCGTGGCGGCTGCGGTTCGGGGCGTGGCCGGCTGAGACCGGCTACGGCCACCTGCGCGCGCACCGTCACGAGGGCGACGGCTCCACCCCCACCGGCAGATGGGGCCTGGAGCGCACCATCTACGGCAACCGCCCGAACCCCGGTGGCCTGCACTACCGATACCACCACCTCGTGTGCGGAGACTGGTGGGACGAGGACCCCTACTCGCCCCGGTACAACCAGTTCGTGCACGTGCCCTGCGGCACGACCCCCGCGTTCGCTCCGGGATCCGAGGCACTGTGGACCGAGACGACCGCGTACCCGTACTTCGCGGTGATCCGCTTCAACGTCGACCCGATCCGGGGCGGAGCGGACGCGCCCGGGTCGGGGATCTTCCTGCACAGCTGGGTGGGAGGCCCAACCGCTGGATGCGTGGCGCTGCCCGAGGCGCGGCTGCTGCGGGTCCTGCGCTGGCTGCGGCCGGCGCTGCACCCGACCGTCATGATCGGCACGGATCGCGAGGTCTTCTGAGCGCCCTCGGTGCCTCGCGCGGCCCACGGCGTCTGGGGGGGCGTCCGGGCAGAGCCCGGACGCCCCCCCTCACCGCTGGCGCTCGGTGAGCGTCGGGCCCGTGCCGAGGGCGCTCACCGCTGGCACCCGGTGAGCGTCGGGCCCGCGCCGAGGGCGCTCACCGCTGGCGCCCGGTGAGCGCCAAGCCCGTCCCGAGCGCGATCATCGCGAGGCCGCCGCCGAAGCTCATCCGCTCGAGCCTCCGTGGCGAGCGTCCGAGCCACGCGCGCGCCGTGCCGGAGGCGAGCCCCCAGCTGCTGTCCGACAGCAGTGCGACGACCACGCAGACCGCCCCCATGCTCGCCAGCTGCAGCG
>JASHQV010000281.1 GCA_030038955.1 Solirubrobacteraceae bacterium | reverse complement strand
CCGCGGCGACCGCCCACTCGCCGGCGAGCTTCGAGGCGCCGTACACGGACAGCGGGCCGGTCGCGTCCGACTCGACGTACGGCGAGCGCTTGTCGCCGGCGAACACGTAGTCGCTCGACACGTGCACGGTCCAGGCACCGGCGGCCGCGGCGGCGCCGGCGAGCCGTCCGGCGGCGTCCGCGTTGACGGCGTGCGCGGCCTCCGGGTCGGCCTCGGCGCCGTCGACATCGGTGTAGGCAGCGCAGTTGATCACCGCTTGCGGGCGGGCGCGGCGGAGCGTGGCGGCGACCGCATCGCGGTCGTGGATGTCAAGCTCGTCGTGGGCGAGCGCGACCGGCTCGTGCCCGGCCGCCTGCGCCGCCCGGCAAACGTCGACGCCGAGCATCCCGGCCGCCCCGGTGATCAGCAGTCGCATGTGCGTCGAAGGGTAGAGGCAAGCGCAGGGCGCGTGGCTGCCGTGGCCCTGGCCCGTAACTGCCGTGGTCCTGGCCCGCAAGCCAGGACCACGGGCATCTCTCAGCTAAGGCCGCACGCCGTCAGTCGTCCCAGAAGTCGGAGATCAGCTCGCCGTCGCCGCCTTCGGGGCGGTCGTTGCCGATCGCGATCAGGTCCATCCCGTCGGGACCGGCCTCGAAGCTGCGGGCCACCGACGGCGCCACCCTGACCACGTCCCACTGGCGCAGGTCGCGAAGCTCGCCGTCGAGGCGGATCCGGCCCGATCCGGCGACGACCACGTAGGCCTCCTCCTGCTCGCGGTGGCGATGGCCCCAGGGGACACGATACCCGGGCGTGCACCGGAACAGCGTCACCCCGAGGTGCTCAGACTCGATCGCGCTGCGGGCAAAGCGTGACTGCAAGCCCTCGATTCCGCGCTGAGCAGCGGCGTCGTCGACGTCGGTCAGCAGGTTCTTGATCGTGAAGTCGCTGATCCCCTGAGTTTACGGCCTCGCTTGCGGGGAGCGACGTCGGCGAGCCCGAGCCGGCACGCGCCGGACAGCGGACGCGGCATACTGGGTCGGGTGAGACGGGCGAGCCTGTCCAGATCGCTGCTCGCGGTGCTCGCGTGCGTGGTGCTCGGCGGCTGTGGCGTCGCCGCGCACACGGTGGCCGACCGTGGCGTCGGGCAGTCGGGTCAGGGCGTACCGCTGCACGGCCACCCGCAGGTGGTCGACCCGGTCGCCGGCGTGTCCGGCGCGAGCGGGTCGGGCAGCGGCGGCTCGAGTGGCGCTGCCAGCGCCGGCGCGGGCTCGGAGGTGAGCGTCAGCTCGGGCTCGGCGGGCAAGTCGCTGCCGCAGCCCCTGTCGACCGAGCAGGTTCGAGCGGAGCTCGCCGCCAGCGGCATCTCCGCGAACCCAAACCGGGCGACGCTGACCCCGGGGCTGCTGGCGCTGGCGCCGGTCAACGCGCCGGCGGCCGTGCAGGCCGTGATCAACGCCGGCAACGAGATCGCCCACCTGCCGTACATCTGGGGCGGTGGGCACGAGACCTTCGAGGACACCGGCTACGACTGCTCGGGCTCGCTGAGCTTCATCCTCGCCGCCGCGGGGCTACTGAACCACACCGAGACGTCGACCCAGTTCATGAGCTATGGCGACCCCGGACCGGGCAAGTGGATCACGATCTTCGCCACCGACGGCCACACGTTCGCGTACATCGCCGGGCTGCGGTTCGACACGGTGGCACTGGCCGAGACCGGCTCGCGCTGGTCGAACCGGCCGGCCGACGAGCCCGATCTGAGCAGCTTCGTGGTCCGCCACCCGCCGGGGCTGTAGCGCGCGGCGTCGCCGTCCGCCACCCGCCGGGGCTGCAAGCGGTGGGCCCGCCCGAGCGTGCGACGCGCGCGTCTCAGGCGCGTCCGTAGACCGGGATCGCGGCGCCGCTGGTCGGGCTGGCGTCGACCGACAGCAGACTTGCGATGACGCCGGCGATCTCGGCCGGCTGCACCCATTTCGAGTGATCGGCGTTCGGCATCGAGGCGCGGTTGCCGGGCGTGTCGATCACGCTCGGCAGGATTGCGTTGCAGCGGATGCCGTCGTTGCGGTACTCGGCGGCGACCGCCTGGGCGAAGGCGATCACGGCGGCCTTCGAGGAGATGTAGCCGGCCGCGCCCGAGAACGGCTGCAGCGCGGCGCGCGAGCCGACGCACACGATCGAGCCTCGGTGGGGAGGGTCGTTCGCCAGTAGGCGCGGCACAACGGCGGCGGTCATCAGGTAGGTGGGGCGCAAGTTGAGGCGGAACTGGCGCTCGAACTCGTCGACCGGCGTCTCGTGGACACGTGCGCCGATCGCGAACCCGCCGACCAGGTTGACGAGCGCGCGGACGGGGCGGTCGCGGTCGGAGGCCGCCCGATCGCGGACGCGCTCGACCGCCGCCGGCTCGAACAGATCCGCCTCGACGAGCTCGAGGCCGTCGTGCTCGGAAAGTCGCTGCAGCTCCTCGGGCACGATCCACGGCACGATCACGCGCCACCCGTCGTCCAGCAGGCGGGCAACCACGGCCGCGCCGAGCCCGCCGCTTCCTCCGGTGATGATCGCCGTTCCGCTCATCCGCTACGTCCGCAGCGCACTTTATCTTCGCAGCATGTTTGCCGGGCCCGAACGCAGCCCAGAGCAGATGGAAGCCGACCTGCGAGAGCTGGTCGCGACCGTGCAGAGCCCGCAGCTGCGCCGCCTGCTCGGGATCGTGTTCGCCGCCGGCTCACCCACATGGGCGGCGTACCGTGAGGCGCCCGCCGCCAAGCGCTACCACCAGGCCTACCGTCACGGCCTGCTCGAGCATTCCCTGACGGTCGCTCAGGCGGTCAGCACGATCGCGGCCACCTTCCCCGGGATCGACCGCGACGTGGCGGTGACGGGAGCGCTGCTGCACGACATCGGCAAGATCGACACGTACGAGCTGAGTAGCGGCGCCGACGGCTCGATCGGGATGTCCGACGCCGGCCGGCTGCACGGAGAGATCTCGCTCGGCTACTACCGGATCAGGCGGGCGATCGAGCAGCTCGACGGGTTCCCGCGCGAGCTCGAGCAGGCCCTGCTGCACATCATCCTCAGCCACCACGGCGCGCTCAGGCACGGCAGCCCGGTGGTTCCGTGCACGCGAGAGGCGACGCTGGTGCACATGATCGACAACCTCGGCAGCCGGCTGGGCAGCTTCGACCGGGTGCAGGGTGACCTGCCCGCCGGCGAGAGCTGGTCGCAGTTCGACAAGGCGATCGGGGCGGGCGCGTACTTCGGCGGCGGCGCCGACTCTGAGGAGCGAGCGGCGGCCTGACCATCGCGCGCCCGGAAATGCGCAAATAGCGACCAACCCGGCGGACGGCTGCGGCGGCTCGCTGGTACGCCGCTTTAAAGTCTGGCGGGCGTGGCGAAGGACACCGAGAAGCTCATCCGTCAGCTGTCGCTGATCTCCTATCTGATGGCCGAGCGGCGGCCCGTGACCGCGCCGGAGATCCGGCGTGACGTGGAGGGCTACAGCATCATGAACGAGGACGCGTTCGCGCGCCGCTTCTACGCCGATCGATCCGAGCTGGAGGCGCTGGGGATCGTGCTGAACGTGGAGAAGCCGCAGGAAGGGCAGGTGGAGCAGGAGAACTACTCGCTGCCGCCGGAGAACTTCCACCTGCCGCCGATCGAGTTCGGCGACGACGAGCTCGCCGCGCTCGGCACGGCGCTGCACCTGCTGGACGGCGAGTTCGCGTACGCTGAGCCGCTGCGGCTGGCGCTCCAGCAGATCTCCTGGGGGCGCCCCAGCCCCTTGAGCTCGCCGGTGCAGCGGACGGTCGCGCTCGGCATCACCGGGGCGGCAGGCGGTCACGACGTGTCGCTGCGCCTGGCGCGGATCGAGACCGCGATCTTCCGTCGCAAGACGATCGTGTTCGACTACTACACGATGGAGCGCGATGAGCTCGGGACCCGTCACGTCGATCCGTACCAGTTGCTGTTCCAGGGCGGTCAGTTCTACGTCGTCGGGCGTGCGCACGATCGCGAGGCGATCCGCGTCTTCCGCCTGTCCCGGATCCGCGGCAAGGTCGGTTACGCAACCAAGGCCGAGCACGACTTCCAGCGCCCGGCGGAGTTCGACCCGCGCGCCTACGCCAACCGCATCCAGTGGCAGTTTGGCGAGCCGGTGGGCGAGGCCGAGGTGTGGATCAGCGGCCGGATCGCCTGGCAGATCGAGCGGCATTTCGGCCGCTACGGGAGCTTCCGTCCGGTCCGGCCAGGGGATGGCGCCGGCGAGGTGGACGAGGCGGGACGGGGCGGCTCCCCCGGGGAGGAGCGGTCGGCCGGGGCCGGCCAGGAGCGGGACCGGCTGTTCGAGACTCCGTACGCGAACGCGCGGCAGCTGATCGCCTGGGTGCTCGGGCTCGGCGATCACGCCCGCATCGTCGGGCCGCCCGGGCTGGTGTCCGAGATGCAGGAGCGGGTGCGGATGCTGGTGGAGCGCCACAGCGGCGCGCCGGCGGCCGCAGCCGATGCCGTATCGGCGCCGGCCGCCGCTGCCGACGTGAACGGCAGCGCTCCGGATACCGCCGCTGGTGACGCGGGCGATGGCGACGGCCTCGTCGCCGACGCGGCGATCCGACCCGAGCGCTTCGCCCGGCTGGTGACGCTGGCCAGCATCCTGATCGATGCCGGGCGGGCGGGCCGCCGGCTCGATGCCGCCGACCTGCGCGCGCGCCTCAACGTCTCCGAGCAGGAGCTGCGCGAGGACATCTCGGTGCTGAACGTGGTCAACTTCGGGGCGGGCAC
>JASHQV010000280.1 GCA_030038955.1 Solirubrobacteraceae bacterium | reverse complement strand
CCGTGCGCCGCCGTCGAACGGGCGCTGTTCGTCGCCGCCGCGTCTGAGGCACACCGGCTACGGCTGCCGCTGGTCATGCCCGAGAACCCCGGTGCCGACGCCCGTCCCCTGACGCGCGCCGCCTCGCTCGCCGCCGAGGACGGCGTCTGCGCCAGCTTTGGCCTGGCGGCGGCGCGGCTGATCTTCTGCGGCGGCTACGGCGCCGACGATCCGCACGTGATCGCCGAGGCAGCCCGGGTCGCGGGACTACGGGTCCGCGATGCGCTGGCGGCCGCCGCCGACCCCGGCCGGGACGTGGTGCTCACCGCCACCCGCGAGCTGCTCGCGAGCCGCGGCCTGCACAGCACGCCGGTGCTGCGCATCGGTCACCGCTGGTTCGAGGGGTTCGAGGCGCTCCCCGGGGCCGCGATCGTGGCGGCGGCGCGCGAGGCCTCGGCGGCGCCTGCGCAGTCCCAACTCTGACCTGTGGATCGAAATTGGTCCATGGACCAATTTCGATCCACCGCTCGCCGCGCATTAGATCCACCGATCGCTTCTATGCTTTGGCCGCGAGCATGCGTCCGTCGGCAGCGACCGGTTCGGGTGGGGAGGCGCCGGCTGCCGCAAGCCGGCGCCGGCGGATGCGCCACCACGCTCGCGCAACCCCGGGACGGATGCGTCGCTTCTGGCGCCTGGCTTGGAACGCCAACGTCACGGGGATGGCGGCGATGCTCGCCTACAACATGCTGCTGGGGATCATTCCGGTGGCGCTGCTCGGCCTGTTCGTCGCCGGGCACGTCGTGTCCGACCCCACGATCTCGCACTCGGTGCTGGTCGACCTGCGCGACATCTTCCCCGGCAGCACCCAGAAGACGCTGAACTCGCTGCTCGACGAGGTCGCCCGCTCCACGACCAGCACCGGGGTGCTGGCGTTGATCGCCAGCCTGTGGCTGGCGTCCTCGTTCTGGGGGGCGCTCGACACCTCGTTCAGCCGCATCTACGGCTGCTCGTCGCGACCGTGGCTGGTGCAGAAGCGGTTCGGCGCGGTGATGGTCGGGCTCGTGCTGCTGTTCATGATCGCGACCGTCGCGATCCCCACGCTGCAGTCGCTGCTGCGGGCGGGAACACGGCAGTTGCCGCTCGACCTCGGGCGGATCCACGAGGTCGCCTACGCGCTGTCGCTGGCGGGCAGCCTGATGATCCTGTTCGGCTGCCTTGCGGTGATCTACGCGACCGTCCCGACCCGGCACCCCGGCTGGCGCGCGATCTGGCCCGGCGCGCTCGGCGCGACTGTCGCGATCGGAGCTGTCGACGTCGCGTTTCCCGTGTACCTGTCGTCGATCTCGACGATCGCCCGGTTCGGCACGACCGTCGTGTTCGTGGTGATCGTGCTGGGCTGGTTCTACGTCGTGGCGCTGATCATCCTGGCCGGCGCGGTCGTCAACGCGCTGGCCGTGCAAGCGGGGTGAGGCCTGCCCGGCTGGCGGCGCCGCCGCCGCCCGACCGGGCGCGCAGCGCTGGGGCGCCGCCGCCGCCAGCTCAGGGTGAGACCAGCGCGGCGAGGATCTCGGCGTCGATCGAGTCGGTCCGCTCCTCGGCGGTGAGCGGCGGCGTCGTCTCGGCCGGTCCGGGGACCACCTCCGGCAGTGGCTCGTAGTCCTCGAGCTCCGCGCACAGGCTGTTGAACTGCGCTGGGTCCTGGATCTCCTGCGGGTACGGCACGGCTCGCGACTCCTTGCGCCTCGGGATCAGCGACTTGACTGTACGCCGGCCCGGCTGGGGTGACGGGCGCACGCGGGGCCTTTCAACCCTTTTGGGGGGTGGGGAGGCGGACGCCGGGGGTGGGCGGCGAGGCGGCCATGGCCGCCTCGCCGCCCACCCCCACGTGAGCACTCTCGCCGCCCACCCCCACGTGAGCACGCGATCCCCCCAGAACACGCGATCCCCCCAGAACGAAAACCGCCCGCATCGCTGCGGGCGGCTTCCGATCCAGGTGTGGCCCAATCGGGACGGGCAGGGGTACGTGCCGGAATGGGCCGGTAAGTGGCTCGGGCGGCGGGAGGCGCCGATGTCTGCGGCTTCGCCCGAGCCTATGTGTTGGGCTGGGGTTGCGCATGCGACCCTAGGCCCGGAAGCAATGCTCTCTCACCCGGGTGACGTCAGCAATCGGACATTCGTCCACGTAGCAACTACTTACTCATGCTGGACACCGCGACCATTGGTCATCCGCCGCGGTCGCCGCCAGCTCGCGTCAGTCGCTGAACGCCAGCGCCGCGCCCCGCAGGATGTCGTGCTCCGAGACCTCCACCGCCGCGAGCCCGAACAGCTCGGTGACGACCGTGAGGATCACGATCCCCGGCAGGATCGTCGGCGCCCGGTCGGGGTCGAGCCCGGCGACGTGGCGGCGCTGCGCCAGCGTCATCGCGCCGAGCCGGCGGCTGATCGCCGCGACCGTCGACCCCGTCAGCTCGTACCCGTGCACGCGCGTGGAGTCGTACGGCTCGAGCTGCTGGGCGATCGCCGCCAATGAGGTGGCCGTGCCGGCGACCGCCAGCGCTCGCTCGAGGCCGTCGCGCCGCGCCACCGGCACCGCCGCGGCGATCGACGTGCGCACGTCGTCGGCGACCGCCTGCAGCTCCCCGGGGGTCGGGGGGTCGCTGTGCACGTGGCGATCCCCCTGGCGCACCACGCCAGCCTGCGTGGAGACGTAGAAATCGGTCGTCCGCCCGCGCCCGAGGATCAGCTCCGTGGAGCCGCCGCCGATGTCGACGACGAGGATCCGCTCGCGCGAGTCGGGGTCGAGCTCGTCGGTCGCGCCCAGGTAGGTCAGCCGCCCTTCCTGCTCGCCGCTGAGCACGTGCACTTCGAGGCCATAGCGCTCGGCGCACGCGTCGGCGAACTCGCCCCCGTTGGCGGCGTCGCGGACGGCGCTGGTGAGCACCGCCACGCGACGCTCGACGCGTCGCTCGTCGAGCAGCCGCGCGTAGTCGCTGAGCACGCTGTGGGTGCGCTCGATCGCGTCCCTGCGCAGGCGCCCGCTGGCGTCGACGCCGGCTCCGAGGCGAGTAACGCGGCTGTGTCGCTCGAGCTCTCGGCTGACGCGGCGCCCCGCGATCTCCGCCAGCAGCAGCCGCGTCGTATTGCTGCCGATGTCGACGACTGCAATCCGCATCGCCTCAGGCCGCGGGCGCCTCTCGGGTGACCGACACCTGGTTCGGCATCGGCTGGCCGTCGAGCCCCGCCAGCAGGTTGTCGACTGCCAGCTCGGCCATGCGCTCGCGAGCCGAGCGGGTGGCCGAGCCGATGTGCGGTGTGATCACCAGGTTCGGCGCGCGCCACAGGGGGTCGTCGGGCGACAGTGGCTCGGGCGTGGTGACGTCCAGCGCCGCTCCGGCGATCCGCCGCTCGTGCAGCGCCGCGGCGAGCGCGGCTTGATCGACGATCTCGCCGCGGGCGGTGTTGATCAGGATCGCGGTCGGCTGCATCCGCGCCAGCGCGTCCGCGTCGATCAGGTGATGCGTGTCGGCGCTCAGCGGCACGTGCAGCGACACGAAGTCGGCGCGTGCGAGCAGCTCCTCGAGGCTGCTGCCGCTGCCACGCGAGCTGCCGAGCACCGTCATCCCGAACCCCTCCCCGCGGCGCGCCACCGCCCGGCCGATCCGCCCCATCCCGACCACGCCCAGGGTGGCGCCCCAGACCTCGGCGCCGAGCAGCCCTGTCGGCTCCCAATCGCTCCAGTCGTTGCGAGCCGAGGCGAGCGCCTCGGGCAGCCGCCGTGCCGCCGCCAGCAGCAGCGCAAACGCGAGGTCGGCAGTCGCCTCGGTGAGCACGTCCGGCGTGTTGCCGACCGCGACGCCGTGCCGCGCGGCCGCCGCCAGATCGACGTTGTCGAAGCCGACCGCGTAGTTGGCGACTGCGCGCAATCGCGGCGCCGCCTCGAGCAGCGGCGCGTCGATCCGGTCGCTCAGCATCGTCAGCAGACCATCCGCTTCGGCGGCATGCGCGCGCAGCTGCTCGTACGTTGGCGGCCGACGCTCGCTCCACACGGTCGTCTCGTGCGCTTTGCGGAGCCGCTCGAGCGCCGCGCCGGGCAGCTGGCGGCTGACGAACACGCGAGCCATTGCCGGCATTGTTGCGGCCCGGGCGGCTTGGGGCACGCCCGGGCCGCCGACCGCTGTGGCAATGCGCGCGCTGGCCCGGGCACGCCTGCGCCGCCGACCGCTGTGGCGATGCGCGCGCTCGCCCGGGCATGCCTACGCCGCCGTGGCCCTGGCCGCGCTCGCGGTGCCCCGGGCACGCCGCCTGGGCGCGGCCGCCGAGCCCGCAAGCCGGCGGCCGCGCAAACAGCCCGCGAGAGCCTGGTCAGACCTCGACTGCGACGCGCTGCGCCTGTGCCGCCTCGTCGACCACGGCCTGCTGGGTTTCCGTCGCCTCGGCCACGCGCGGCTTCAGGCTCGGCATCCCGACGGCCGCGATCACGACTCCCGCCGCCGCCATCCCGGCGGCCACCAGGAAGGCGAGATGGAAGCCGCCGACGAGCGCCTGCGCGGTCGTGTGGATCTGCGCCGTCGGGTGGCGCAGGTCGGTCCGCGACTGGCTGCTCGCGAGCGTCGCCAGGATCGCGAGCCCGAGGGCGCCGCCGAACATCCGGGCGGTGTTGATCACGCCCGACGCGAGCCCCGCCTCGTGGCGGGGAACGCCGGCGGTGCCGGCGATCGCCGCGGGGATCATCCCGAACGGCATCGCGATCGAGGTGATCAGGCCGGGCACCAGCATCCCGCCCACGTAGCTCGAGGTCGCGGTCAGCCGCGCGAACAGGAACATGCCGACGGCCAGCCCGAGCATCCCGACCACCAGCAGCCGCTTGGCGCCGAGGCGCAGGGTCACGCGGCTGACGATCGTCGAGAAGACCACGATCGACAGCGTCATCGGCAGGAAGATGACGCCGGCGTGCAGCGGCGAGTAGCCGCGTACCTCCTGCAGGTACAGGGAGAAGAAGAACCACATCGCGAACGTCGACGCCCCGAGCGTCATCATCACCAGGTTGCCGGTCGACAGCGAGCGGGAGGAGAACAGGCGCAGTGGCATCAGCGGCGCCTTCGCGAGCCGTCCCTCGATCGCCACGAACACGCCGAGCAGCGCCAGCCCGGCGAGCATCAGCCCGATCGTCGCGCCGTTGCCCCATCCGGTCGTGTCTGTGCGGACGATCCCCAGCACCAGCAGCGACAGGCCGGCGGTGGCAGTGAGCGCGCCGCTCAGGTCGAAGCCTCGCGCCGCTCCCGGGTTGCGTCCCTCGGCGATCATGCGCTGCGCCAGGTAGGCCGCGATCAGCCCGATCGGGAGGTTGATGAACAGCACCCAGCGCCAGCTCAGCAGGTCTGTGAGAATCCCCCCGAGCAGCACCCCGGCGGCTCCCCCGGCGCCGCCCATCGCGCCCCACATGCCGACCGCGCGGTTGCGCTCGCGCGGCTCGACGAACGTGCTCGTGATGATCGACAGCGAGGCCGGCGCGATCACGGCGCCCCCGAGGCCCTGGACCAGCCGCGCCACGATCAGCGCGGTCTGGCTGTCGGACAGCCCGCCGGCCAGCGACGCCAGCGCGAACAGCACCAAGCCCGACACGAATACGCGCCGCCGCCCCAGAAGGTCGGCGGCGCGCCCGCCGAGCAACAGGAACCCGGCGAACGTGACCGTGTACGCGTTCACCACCCACTGCAGGTCCGACAGCGTGAAGCCGAGCGCCCGGTGGATCGACGGCAGCGCCACATTGACCACGGACACGTCGAGGATCACCATGAACTGAGCCAGGCAGGCGAGGATCAGCGTGGCGCGCAGGTGTGGGTGCTGGGTCTGGGGGGTCGAGTTCATCGGCTCAGGTCTCCCGGTCGGAGGTGCAGTCCAGTACGATCCTGGGCGGAGCCAGTCTCGGTACGACGATGGTCGAACTATACCACAAAGTTTGATGAGCGTCGTACTATCTAGGTCATGAGCGACACTGCAACGCTGGAGTTCGGTCAGGAGGCCGAGGCACCCGAGCTGGAGGGGGGGATGCCGGGTCGGACAGGAGCGTGCGGCTCCGACAGCGATGTGCTCGACCTTGCAACCGTGCTGCACGCGCTCAGCGATCCGGTCAGGCTGCTGATCGTCTCGCAGCTGGCGAGCGGCCGTGAGCTGTGCTGCGGCCAGTTCGACGTGCCGATCACCAAGTCGACCTGCTCGCACCACTTCCGCGTGCTGCGCGAGGCCGGCGTGATCACGCAGCGCATCGAGGGCAAGCGGCGCGTCAACGTGCTCCGGCGCGACGCCCTCGATGGGCGCTTCCCGGGGCTGCTGGACGCGGTCCTGCGCGCGCAGCCGGCTGCCTGAGCGCCTCGCCGGCGAGGGTGTGAGCCCGCGAGCCCGGGGTTCGTGCTGAGCCCACA
>JASHQV010000279.1 GCA_030038955.1 Solirubrobacteraceae bacterium | reverse complement strand
GACCGCGTCCGCCACCGCCGACGCGCCCGGCTCGTCCGCGCCTGCCTGCAGGGTTGCGCTGGCTCGCAGCGCTGCCGTCAGCTGCTCGCCCTGGCGCTCGATCTCCTCGCGCTGGCTCTGCCAAGCCTCGGCGACCGCCTGCAGCACCATCGGCCAGCTCGGCATCCCCGAGCGCGGCTGCGGCGGGAAGTATGTGCCCGCGAAGAACGGCCGCTGGTCGGGGGTGAGGAACACGTTCAGCGGCCAGCCGCCCTGGCCGGTGATCGCCTGGCACGCCTCCATGCACACCGCGTCGATGTCGGGGCGCTCCTCGCGGTCGACCTTGACCGGGACGAACGACTCGTTCATCAGCGACGCGACCGTCTCGTCTTCGAAGCTCTCGCGCTCCATCACGTGGCACCAGTGGCAGGCGGAGTAGCCGATCGAGACCAGCAGCGGGCGATCGAGCTGACGGGCGAGCTCGAGCGCCCGCTCCCCCCACGGCTGCCAGTCGACCGGGTTGTCCTTGTGCTGCAACAGGTACGGGGAGGTCTCGTCCGCGAGGCGGTTTGCCACAGCTCAACCCTACCCCGCGGCGGCCGCGGCGACGCCTCGCCGCGGCCGCCGCAAAGCCCCGCGCGGGCCATGGCAATACCCTGTGGGGCGAACCCGTCGCCCTGTCAGGAGGAGCAAGTGCCCGCAGATCGCCAGACGTTGACCGCGCCCGCAGCGCCGGCGGCGGTCGGTCCCTACGTGCATGCGGTCCGCGCCGGACGGCTGCTGTTCTGCTCGGGGCAGATCCCGCTTGACCCGTCCAGCGGCGAGATCGTCGGGACGACTCCGGCGGGGCAGGCGCGCCAGTGCTTGGAGAATCTGCAGGCGGTGTGCGCGGCAGCGGGCACGAGCCTCGCTGACGCGGTGAAGCTGACCGTGTACATGACCGACCTGGGCGCGTTCGCGGCGGTCAACGAGGTATACGCATCGTTCTTCGAGGCCGCGCCGCCGGCCCGGGTGGCGGTCGGCGTCGCCGCCCTGCCACGGGGCGCCCAGGTGGAGATCGACGCGGTGGTGGCGCTCGCCGAGGGATCGTGACGGAATCATTTGCGGCTCCGATGGCGTCTGGACGCGCCTGGCAGCCCCGGCTCGCCACGAGGATACCCGGCGTATCTGAGGGCGAGCCGGGGCTGCCATCCACGCCCAGCCACTCGTCCGATTCCACAACTAATTCCATCACGACCCCTGACTGACGCGGCCCCTCCAACGCGCGGCGCGTCGATCGGGCGCGAGCGGATCGAGCGGGCGGCCCGTGCCGGCGCCGACGTCGTCCGCCGCACGCCGGTGGTGAGCTCGCGCACCCTGTCCGAGCGGGCCGGCTTCACGATCGTGCTGAAGGCGGAGAACCTGCAGCGCACCGGCTCGTTCAAGCTCCGCGGGGCGATGGCAAAGCTCGTCTCGCTGGGGGATGGCTGCGCCGGCGGCGTAGTCGCCGGCAGCGCCGGCAACCACGCGCAGGCGGTCGCGTACGCAGCGCGGTCGCTCGGCGTCGCCTGCGAGGTGTTCATGCCCGAGGGCGCGACGATCGCCAAGATCGAGGCCGCCCGCTCGCTGGGGGCGGAGGTGCGGCTCGTCGGCATCATCGTCGACGACGCGCTGGAGGCGGCGCAGGCGCGGGCGCAGCAGGCGGGCATGGCGTTCATCCACCCGTTCGATGACCCCGACGTGATCGCCGGGCAGGGCAGCCTCGGGTTGGAGCTGCTGGAGCAGGTCCCGGACCTCGCCCGGGTCGTGGTCCCGGTGGGCGGCGGCGGCCTGATCAGCGGGATCGCCGTGGCGGTCAAGTCGGCGCGGCCCGAGGTCGAGGTGGTGGGGGTGCAGGCCGCGTCGTGCGCGCCGTTCCGCGCCTCGTTGGCGGCGGGCACGCCGGTGCCAGCGGAGTCAGCGCTGACGATCGCCGACGGGATCGCGGTCAAGCGGCCGGGCGAGCTGACGCTGTCGCTGATCGCCGAGTGGGTCGACGACATGCTGGTGGTCACCGAGGACGAGCTGTCGGAGGCGATGGTGCTGCTGCTGGAGCGCACCAAGCTGGTGGTCGAGGGGGCCGGCGCGGTCGGCGTCGCCGCCGTGCTCGCCGGCAAGCTGCCGCCGGCCAGGACCGCCGGCGCGACCGCGCTGGTGCTGTCGGGCGGCAACGTCGGCGTCGGCCTGCTATCGGAGGTGGCGCGCCGCCATGAGACCCAGGCCGGGCGGCGGCTGGTGCTGCTGGCACGGCTGCCAGATCGCCCCGGCGCGCTTGCCGCGCTGCTGTCGCTGCTGGCCGCGCGCGGCGCCAACCTGCTGGACGTCCAGCACATCCGTGAGGGCGTCGATCTCCACATCCGCGAGACCGCGGTCGAGCTGGTGCTGGAGACCCGCGGCGGCGCGCACGCGCAGGAGGTCACCGAGGCGATGCGGGCGGCGGGCTACGACGAGCCGCGCCTGCTGCGCTGAGCGCGGCAGGCGCGGCGCGCCCGTTGGCGCCGGGCGAAAGTAGATGAACCTTCGATTAAGAGAGTGTTCCACCGCCGCGGGGCTGTCTCACCACGGAGACCCGCGAATCCCATGAAGGGCGGGCAATTGTCGGGCTCCTGGAGGCCGTGAGGCGATTTCGGCGGGGACACTACGCGCTTGACATCGGCGAGCGAAGCCTATAAATCGCTCTGGTAGTAATTTTTTTCCTTTGTGGGAGAAGGCAAAACGAAGCGCTGCTCTATGTGCGTCGCTTGGGACATGCGCCGAGCGAAGCCGATCGAGGACGGTCATTGGCCACCAGCGGAATGCTTCAACCGCTTGGTCGATGCTGACGCTTCCAACCCGTGATCTCAGACCTAGAGGGAAGGTGTACATGCGAAGCATCAAGCGCAGTTCGTGGGTGATCGTGGGCGCCGTAATCGTTGCGCTCGTCGCAGCCGCCTGCGGTTCCAGCAGCCCCAGCTCGACTACGAGTTCGAGCTCCGTGGCTTCGAGCAGCACCAGCGGCGTCGGGCTGACCCAGGCGACGCATCCGAGCGGCGCCAGGGTGAAGGGCGGCACCGTGTACTTCACCGAGGGCTCGGACGCGACGCCGAACTACATCTTCCCGATGTACACCTTCACGGTCTGCAGCACGACCAACGCGGACCAGCTGATGAACATGCTGTACTTCCCGCTGTACACGTACGGCGAGAACTACCGGCCGACCGTCGACTACGACCACTCGATCGGCCAGGCGCCGGTCGTCTCCAACGGCGGCAAGACGTACACGATCAAGCTGAACCCCTACAAGTGGTCGGATGGCGAGGCCGTAACCGCGCGTGACCTCGTCTTCTGGATGAACGTGATGAAGGCCAGCCCGGCGACGGAGTGGTGTGGGTACGCACCGGGGTACTTCCCCGACAACGTGGTCAGCTACTCGGCCCCGAACGCGTCCACGTTCGTGATCACCTTCAACAAGGCCTACGACCCCGAGTGGGTGCTTTACAGCGAGCTCTCACAGCTGTATCCGATGCCGCTGGCGTGGGACCGGACGTCGCTGTCGGGTTGCTCGAAGATGTGCAAGCCGCCGAGCAGCACGAGCAGCCTGCCGGACACGACGAAGTCCGGCGCGGCGGCCGTCTACAAGTTCCTCGATGCGCAGTCGAAGAAGCTCGGCAGCTGGACGACGTCGCCACTGTGGAACATCGTCGACGGACCGATGAAGCTGACGGGCTTCACCACCACCGGCGAGGCGACGTTCGTGCCGAACCCGGACTGGTCGGGATCGCCGAAGCCCTCGATCTCGAAGCTCGTCGAGCTTCCGTACACGAGCGAGGCGGCGATGTACAACTCGATCCGCTCGGGCGGCCCGAAGTCGATCACGATCGGCAACGTGCCGTCCCAGTACGCACCGCAGCTGACCTCGCTCGCCTCCGAGGGCTACGTCCTCGACAAGGCGGGGAGCTACTCGTTCAACTACTTCCCGCTGAACCTCAACTCGGGCGCGACCACCTCCCCGGGTAACGAGCCGGTGAGGTACATCTTCCGGCAGACGTACTTCCGGAATGTGCTCCAGCACCTGATCGACCAGGACGGCTGGATCCACGCGTTCCTGTACAACACGGCAAACCCCACCTGCGGCCCGATTCCGTTCACGCCGCCCAGCCCGCTCGTGAACACCTCGGCGATCTCGTTCTCGCCGTGCGCGTTCTCGCCGTCGGAAGCGAAGCAGCTGCTGACGAGCCACGGCTGGAAGGTGGTTCCGAACGGGACCACCACCTGCCAGAACCCGAGCCTGTGCGGCGCGGGGATCAAGAAGGGCGAGGGGATCTCGTTCAACCTCGACTACCAGTCGGGCGTCGTCGCGATCGAGGACGAGATGAACGACCTCGCCGCTCAGGCGAAGAAGCTCGGGATCTCGATCAGCCTGACGACGCACCCATTCGACACCGTGGTCGCGACCGCGGCGCCGTGCACGCCGAGCCAGGCGACGTGCAAGTGGACGGCTGAGAACTGGGGCGCCGGCTGGATCTACGGCCCGTCGTACCTACCGACCGGCGAGCCGCTGTACAACCCGGGGTCGGCAGCGAACGCCGGCAGCTACAGCAATGCCGAGATGACGTCGCTGATCTCCAAGACGATCACCGGGCCGCTCTCCTCGGAGAACGGCGCGATCACCGCGTACGCCAAGTACGTGTCGCAGCAGGATCCGGTGATCTTCGGGCCGACCTCGGTCGGTACCTTCGGCGGGTACGCGGCGACGCTGGTCGCCAAGGACCTCGGCGGCTACGCCGCCAACGCCCTCGGATTCCTCGAGCCGCAGTTCTGGTACTTCACGAAGTAGTTGAGCGTCCGGCTCGAATCGGCTATGCGATGATGTACCCGGCATGACCGGGTACATCATCCGCCGCCTGGGGCAGGCGGTGATCGTGACGATCGGCGTCACGATGATCACCTTCGCACTGTTGCATGCGCTGCCCGGGAGCCTCGCGCGCGATATCGTCGGCAACCGCGCGCCACCCGCGGAGATCGCCGCGTTCAACCGCCAGAACGGGCTCGACAAGCCGGTCTACACGCAGTACTGGGACTTCCTCGTCAAGCTCGCCCACGGCAACCTCGGCTTCTCCTACAAGTACGAGCGCTCGGTCGACTCGCTGCTGGTGTCCGAGCTGCCGAGGGACCTCGTGCTGGGCGGCCTGTCGCTGATCTTCTCGCTGATAATCGCGATCCCCGTTGGGATCGCGCAGGCGGTGCGACGCAACGGCGTGATCGACTACACCGGCACCGGCGTCAGCTTCATCCTCTACTCGATGCCGCAGTACGCGATCGCGTTCCTGCTGATCCAGTTCCTGTCGATCAGCTTCCACGTGTTCCCGGCGGAGGCGCCGCAGGCAAGCTCGGCGATCGGGATGCTCGAGCAGCCCGCTGGCCTGGTGCTGCCGGTGCTGAGCCTGACGCTCGTCACCTATGCGCAGTTCAGCCGCTACATGCGCTCCTCGGCGATCGACACGCTCGCCCAGGACTACATGCGAACGGCGCGCGCCAAGGGCCTGCCCGAGCGGCTCGTGCTGTGGCGGCACCTGATGCGCAACTCGCTGATCACGATCGTCACGCTGGTCGGCCTCAGCATCCCCTACGTGATCACCGGCACGCTGATCATCGAGCAGGTGTTCAACTTCCCCGGCGCCGGACTCGAGTACTTCCAGGCGGCGATCAGCAACGACTACGAGGTGATGCTCGGCATGACCGTGCTCGTTGGCGTGATCACGGTGATCGGGAACCTCGCCGCCGACATCGGCTATGCGGTCCTCGACCCGCGGATCAGGTACTGAGGGGCAGCATGGCCACCGAGCCCGCGACCACGGAGACGCCGGCAGCCTCGCCGATCGCCGTCGACGTGATCCCCGAGGGCGGGGAGGTCGTCTCCACCGGCAACCCCTGGCTGCTGGTCGCGCGCACGTTCGTGCAGAACAAGCTCGCGGTGCTCGGTCTCGTAGTCGTCGTGCTCGTGATCCTGTTCAGCTTCGCCGGGCCGCTGATCTACCACACCAACCAGCTCGACCCGAACCTTGCGATCACGAACCAGGGTCCCAGCAGCGCGCATCTGCTGGGCACCGACTCGAGCGGCTTCGACATCCTCGGCCGCTTGATGGAGGGAGGGCAGAGCTCGATCGAGGTGGGGCTCGCGACCGGCTTCGCCGCGACCATCTTCGGGCTGATCTACGGCGCGATCTCCGGCTACTTCAGCGGCTGGCTCGACGGCGTGCTGATGCGCTTCGTCGACATCGGCCTCGCGATCCCGGTGGTGTTCCTGTTCATCTTCATGGCGCAGGTGTTCAAGCCGAGCCTGACGCTGCTGATCGCGCTGCTGGTGCTGGTGTCGTGGCAGATCCCGGCACGGCTGGTGCGCGGCGAGACGCTGAGCCTGAGAACGCGCGAGTACGTGCAGGCGGTTCGCGTGATGGGTGGGCGTTCCTGGCGGATCATCCTGCGTCACCTGATCCCCAACACGATCGGGACGATCATGGTCACGGTCACCTTCCAGGTCGCCAACGCGATCCTCACGCTGGCGGTGCTCCAGTACCTCGGCTTCGGCCTGCCCCCGACGATTCCGACCTGGGGGTCGATGCTGTCCGATGGCACTACGTACCTCCAGAGCGGCTACTGGTGGCAGGTGTATCCGGCGCTTGCGATGATCGTGATCACGGTCGTCGCGTTCAACTTCATCGGGGACGCGCTTCAGGATTCGTTCGACGTCCGTTTGCAGCAGAGGTAGTCGCCGTGGCCCGCCTGCTCGAAGTAGAAGACCTGAAGACGCAGATCAAGCTCCACAGCAGCACCGTCTACGCGGTCGACGGGGTGAGCTTCGAGGTCGACGCTGGCGAGACGCTCGGAATCGTCGGCGAGTCCGGCTGCGGCAAGACGATCGCGGCGCTGTCGATCATGCGGCTGCTGCCCCGCGGCGGGGTCGTCACCGGTGGCGAGATCCGGCTGCAGGACCGTGACCTCGTGAAGCTGCCGGACTCGGAGCTGCGCAAGGTACGGGGCAACGAGATCGGGATGATCTTCCAGGACCCGATGACGTCGCTGAACCCAACGATGACGATCGGCAAGCAGATCGCCGAGGCGATCCTGATCCACCGCGACGTGTCGAAGGCGAAGGCGATGGACCGCGCCGCCGAAGTGCTCGACCTGGTCGGCCTGCCACACCCCCGCGAGCGCCTGCGGGCCTACCCCCACCAGCTCTCAGGCGGGCTGCGCCAGCGCGTGATGATCGCGATGGCGCTCGCCTGTGACCCCAAGCTGCTGATCGCGGACGAGCCGACCACCGCGCTCGATGTGACGATCCAGGAGCAGATCCTGAACCTGCTCGAGCGACTCAAGCGCGAGCTGGGCATGGGGATCATCCTGATCACGCACGACATGGGGGTGATCGCCGGCCGGGCCGACCGGGTCGTGGTGATGTATGCCGGGCGCAAGCTCGAGACGGCGGAGACCGTCGAGCTGTTCACCAAGGTCCGTCACCCGTACACCGAGGCGCTGCTGGCGTCGATCCCGCAGCTCGACCAGGACAAGACCCACGAGCTGTACTCGATCCCGGGGCTGCCGCCGGACCTGCGGAGCCCGCCGCTTGCCTGCCGGTTCGCGCCGCGGTGCGCGTTCGCGACCGACCGCTGCCGCACCGAGGACCCGCCGCTGGGCGGCGAGGATCCCCGGCACCCGTATGCGTGCTTCTACCCGCGCAACAGCTCCGTCGCGGAGATGGGGGAGCTCAGCTCGGGGCTGATCGCACAGGCGGAGAAGAACAAGGCGCTGCGGGCGACGTTCGGCAAGGAGCTCGAGCTGATGAACCTCTCGGCGGTCACGGAGGTCGCCGCCCCTGCCGCACAGAGCAACGGCGCGCCCGAGTTCATCCTCGAGTTCAAGGACGTGACCAAGGAGTTTCCGGTCACCGCCGGAGCGGTCCTGCGGCGCAAGATCGGCGCCGTCCACGCGGTCACCGAGGTCAGCCTCGGGGTACGTCCGGGCGAGACCTTCGGGCTCGTCGGCGAGTCCGGCTGCGGCAAGACGACGCTCGGGCGCCTCGGCGTCGCCCTGGAGGAGCCGACCGGCGGACAGGTAGTGTTCAATGGCACCGACTTGGGCGCGGTCAAGGGCGCCAGCTTCCGCGAGCTGCGCCGGGACCTGCAGCTGATGTTCCAGGACCCGTACTCGTCGCTGGACCCGCGGATGCGCGTCCGTGAGATCATCTCCGAGCCGCTCGACATCGCCCACCGCGGCAGCGCGCAGGAGCGCCTGGACACCGTCAAGCGGCTGCTCGACGAGGTCGGGCTGGCGTACGACGCGATCGACCGCTACCCGCACGAGTTCTCCGGTGGCCAGCGCCAGCGCCTGGGACTGGCGCGGGCGCTCGCCCCGAACCCGAAGGTGATCGTCGCCGACGAGCCGGTCTCGGCGCTCGACGTCTCGATCCGCTCGCAGATCCTCAACCTGATGAAGCGCATCCAGGCGAGCTACGGGCTCACTTACGTGATGATCTCCCACGACCTGTCGGTCGTGCGCTACCTCGCCGACCACGTCGGCGTGATGTATCTCGGACGGCTCGTCGAGATCGGGCCTGCAAACGACATCTACGAGCAGCCCGCCCACCCCTACACGGCCGGACTGCTCGAGGCGATCCCGGTGCCGAAGCCGGACGTGGCGCGCGCCAAGGATCGCAAGGTCGCGGTCCGGGGCGAGCTGCCCTCGCCGGTGTTCCCGCCGTCAGGCTGCCGCTTCCGCACGCGCTGCCCACTGGCGCAGGACAAGTGCGCCGAGCTGGTGCCGCCGTTGCGGAAGTTCGGCGATGGCCACCTGGCCGCGTGCCACTTCCCGCTGCAGCGCCCGCTCGAGGACCCGGCAGGCGTGCGCGACGAAGCCGCGCCCGAGCCGGTATCGCCCGCGCCCGCCGAGTAGCGCTGAGCCGCGAGCATTCGCAGCCGACGGATGTCTCGCAGACCGTATGTTCGCTCCGTCATCCACGCGGCAGCAGAGACAGAGGAAAGGAGGCGCTGATCGTGGCCGATGCCGTCGAGGCGCTCGGTCGTGGTGATCTGTGGCGACGCCGGGCAGGGGAGGCCGAATGACCTCACCAACCGCGGTCCTCGTGGATCAGCTGGGATCACTCGAGCTCCAGCAGTCCCAGCCGGAGATATACGACCGGCCTATTGGCCTCAGGCTTCTCTACCAAGACCCGGCCTCTGGTGCCGAGCACTACCTGGTTCGATACCCGCGGGGCCTGCAAGCGCGTCCACACCGCCACAGCGCTGCGCACACGATCATCATCGTGGAGGGAGCGATGCAGCTCGACGGGCAGCTGCTGCGGCCCGGCTCGTATGCCCATCACCCAGCCGGAACCGTCATGCATCACGCTCCGGCTCCTGGCGAGGACTGCCGCTTCGTGATCATCTTCCACGGCCCGTTCGACGTCATACCCGTCAAGCGATAACGACCTGGTCGGTTGACCCACCGCTGAACTATGTTTGAGTGCGACTCGGCGGCCCCATCCGACCGATCATCCATGCCAGCTGAGCGCCCGTCGCAGCGACTCTGCTCGCCGACCGCCGCAGCGGATGATGGCCATCGGGCGCGCAGGTAGTCATGCTCCACTCCGGCGGGATCCCGGCGATCTTCGCCTACCGCGACGAGGTCCTCAGGCCCGCTGCTTAGCTGTCCCCATCACACAGATTTCCGGACGCCCTCTCGTAAATTAGATGAGTGTGGAGATCATGCGGAAGGTCGCGCTGATCGGAGCGCCGAGCAGTGCGGGGGCATATGCGCCGGGGCAGGAGGATGCACCCGCAGCGCTGCGGGCAGCTGGTCTGATCGACGCGCTACGTAACGCGGGTACCTCAGTGACCGATCTCGGTGATACGCGCCCGTGGCGTTGGAGGCCGGATCATCAGCATCCACGTGCCATGCACGTGGCGGAAGTTGCCGCTACGGCTCGTGCGGTCGCGACGAAAGTTGGCGACGCCCTTGGGGCCGGCTACGTGCCTGTTGTGCTTGGTGGGGATTGCACAGTGGAGCTCGGGACTGTGATGGGAGCTCGAGCGCATCTCCCAACTGCCAGGCTGCTGTATTTCGATGCTCATCCTGACCTAAACACTCCCCGGGACGTGGTGGACGGTGCGCTGGACTGGATGGGTGTCGCTCACCTGCTAGGCGTGGATGGCGCGGTGGGCGAACTGGTCGCCCTAGGTAAGGAGTCGCCTGCGCTTGCGCCTGACGAGCTGGTGCTGTTCAGCTATTCGGCCACCCGTGCGACAGCTGCCGAGCGGTCGGCGATCGCTCGCCTCGAAGTTGCGACGATTGCGGAGGAGAAGGTGAAGGGTGACCCCGCCGGCTCTGCAAGCCGTGCGTTGACCGTCCTCGACGCGGATCACAACGACTACCTCGTTCACTTCGACGTGGACGCCATCGACTTCAACAGCGTTCCGCTTGCCGA
>JASHQV010000278.1 GCA_030038955.1 Solirubrobacteraceae bacterium | reverse complement strand
TACAGCTACCGGGAGATCGGGGCTCGCACCGGCGACACGCACCGCACGGTCGAGCGGCAGCTGCTGCGCGCGAGACACCGGCTGTCCGAGCCCGAGTAGCGAGCGATCACAGTGGTCATCTCCTGGCGCGCCCGCGCCTGCGGCGTTTCCGCTCGGCGGCGCTGAGCTTGCGCGACTTGGGTGGTGCCTTCGAGCCGCGGCTGGCACTGCCGGGCACGCCGCCGCCGTCGCTCGCCGCCCGCACGGGCGCCCGGTGGCGCGCGTCCCGCCAGATGAAGTACGAGATCCCGCCGAGCACGATCACCGCGACCAGCGCGATCTCCAGGGCCCCCTTTGCGCCCAGGCCCGAGCTACTCGACGAGCTGCTCGTGGTCGAGAACGTCGCTGGCGTCGTCGTGGTCGCGGTCGTCGTGGTCGCGGGCGAGATCGGAACGCCCGGCGAGAACGGGCTGGTCGTGTCCGGGACCGACGATGACGCCGAGTCGCCGGCGGCGACGGCCGTCGCCGGCGCCATCGCGAGCAGCGTCACGGCGAGCAGCGGCGCGACCGCCGCCCGTAAGCGTCGATCGAGCGCTGGGACCACCGCCCGTACGCGTCGATCGAGCGCTGCGGGCGTGCGCCTGTGCCACAAGCCAGGCGCACGCCCAGCCACTCCCCAGATCTCACGACTAACTCTCCTACGACCCCTGACCACAGCCTGCCTCCCGTCCACGTGCTCCCGGCGCTACCGCTCAGATGCCAGCGGCTGCTCCATCGCCGGCGGTGACGGTGGCTTCTTGTAGGGCTGCTCGGGCTCCACGTACTCCTCGTGGTAGACGCTCTCGGCGTTGACCGCCCAGATGTCGTGGTCGGCGCCGAGCAGGATGTTGTCGACCGCCCGCATCGCGGTCAGCATCGAGTGATCGGAGTTGTTGTAGCGGTGCAGGCCGTTGCGCCCGACCTGCTGGAGGTTGGCGATCGTCTCCAGCCACCCCCGGATCGTCGCCACCCGCTCGGCGTACTCGGCGTCGTAGATCGGATAGGCCTTGTGGACGCGGACGACGAATCCGCGCTTGACCATCCCGGGTCGCGCGAGGCCGATCTGCACGAGCTCGCCCGTGGCCAGCTCGACCAGCTCCTCGTCCTTCATCGTCCACAGGTCGTCGCCCTCGAAGCAGAAGTACTCGAGACCGACCGAGCCGTCCTCGTCGTTGGGAACCATCCACGGGCTCCACGAGCGGAAGTTCTGGATGCGCCCGACGCGCACGTCTGGCTCGTGGATGTAGATCCAGTTGTCGGGGAAGATGTTCTTCTGGCGCAGCACCAGCAGCACCGTCAGGAAGTCGCGATAGCGCAGGCCGCGAGCGGCGTCGCGGACGCGGCCTGGTGCCTCCGGCTCTGTGATCCCCACGGTCGTGCGCAGCGGCAGCGAGGAGATCACGTGCGAAGGGGTCAGCGTCTCGCCTCCCGCGACGACCTCGACCACGCGGCCGCTCTCCACGCGCATCCGCGTGACGGGGGCGTTGAGGCGCACCTCGCCGCCGCGGGCGCGGATGTCCTCGGTCATCTTCTCCCACATCTGCCCGGGCCCGAACCGGGGGTAGTTGAACTCGCCGATCAGCGACGTGATCTGGTTGCCGCGGTTGCCCAGGAAGGCCGACTTGACGGCGCTGAAGAACGACAGGCCCTTGATCCGCTGGGCCGCCCACTCGGCGCGGATCTCGTTGGTCGGCACGCCCCACACCTTCTCGGTGTAGGCCTTGAAGAAGTGGTTGAACAGGCGGCGGCCGAAGCGGTTCGAGACCCACTCCTCGTAGTTCTCCTCGCGTCCCTTCGGCTTCACCGCCGCCCACAGGTAGGAGAGCATGCACAGCATCAGCTCCCACGGCCCGAGCTTCTTGATCACATCCATGCCCTGCAGCGGATACTCGAGGAAGCGGCGCCGCCAGTAGATCCGCGACCGCCGCGGCCGCCGCAGGAACTCCCCTTTCATGATCTCGTGCCAGAGCTCGTCCACTTCCTTGGACTTCGTGAAGAAGCGGTGGCCGCCGAGATCGAAGCGGTAGCCGTCGCGGACCTCGGTGCGCGCGATGCCGCCGACCTGGTCGCTCGACTCGAGCACGATCACGGGCTTGCCACGGTTGGCCAGCAGGTATCCGGCGGTGAGGCCAGCCGGGCCGCCGCCCAGCACCAGCACGGGTCGCTCGGGGGTAATCTCGGCGCCGCGGGGCGAGGAGCTTGTCGGGGTCGGATCGGGCATCGGCGGCTCTCAGGTCTCGGGGGCTGTCGGTCTTGGGGGCTGTCGGTCTTGGGGCAGGCTCTCAGGTCTTCGTGTAGACGACGGCACTGTCGGCCACACAGCAGGCCTGGTCGTAGGTGTGGGGCGCCCAGAAGACCGGCTTGAGCTGCTTGTCGTCAGCGATGATCTCGCTCCACTGGGCGGAACGACGCCTTACCAGCGTAGTCCACGATGCCCGCCAGTTCTGGACGCCCTGGGTCAATGGGCGGATGAACACGACCTGCTGCCCCGGCTTGAGCGCGTTCAGCAGCGGCGGCAGCACCTTCCACGGGTCGGCGTCCCGGTAGCGCTGCAGGGCGTCGACCCAGTCCATGAACGAGGGATCCCTGACCGGACCGATCGTGTTCGCGAAGCGGAGCCCGGCGGGCAGGTAGTAGTAGGCCAGCGGCGTCTGCTCGGGCTGCCCGACGATCACCAGATCGCCGCGGTGCAGGTATGGCGCGACCTCGGCGGCGACATCGCGCATATCGCTCTTGTACGCGGGCGAGTAGCTGGCCGGGTTGGTGAGGAAGGCGAGCGACAGCACCACCCCGAGCACGCCCAGCAGCCCGGCTCGAGACATCCCCATCGCCGCCAGCAGCAGGATCGCGGGCACGATCGGCGCGAAGTAGCGGGGCACCCAGGCGGGCGTGATATGCGAGCCGATCCAGGCAAGCGCCAGCGTGCCGACCGAGATCGTCAGCAGCATCCACATCATCCGCGCGGAATCGCTCAGCCGGTTGCGGCGCAGCACCAGTCCGGACAGCCCGATCACCGTGGGGATCACGATCGCCATCGTCACCCGATCGCCGCCCATCACATTGCGCGACAGCTGCACCGGCGCGCCGAAGTGCGGAACCGTGTCCCACGGCGCCGCCGTGTGCGCTGACTGCCACAGGAAGGTGGGCAGCCAGGGCAGGAACAGGACGCCGGCGCCGACGAACGCCAAGACCGCGTCCAGCAGCAGCGACCTGCGGTCGGCCGGCTCGGAGATCCGCCACAGGGTCAGCACGCCGATCGCCGACGCCGCCCCGAAGAACAGCGCCCACGCGTGCGTGTAGAGCATCAGCGCGAGCGTGACCGCGAACAGGATCACGTAGCGCCGGCGCCGGCGGACGAAGCCCTGCAGGAAGCCGATCGTGCTGAGCAGCCCGAGCAGCGTCATCAGCACGTACATCCGCGTCTCGACGCTGTACTCGGTGATGAAGGCGTTCGATCCGAACAGGATCGCGGCGATCACTGCGGCGCGCTTGCCGAACAGGGTCCAGGCGCCCCAGAACGCGATCGGGATGCACAGCGTGCCGATGATCAGCGTCAGCGTGTGGGTCGCCACCTCCGAGCTGCCGGCCAGCTGCATCCACACGTGCAGCAGCAGGTAGAACAGCGGCGGCGAGCCGTCCATCCGCAGGACGCCCGGGATCGCGCTCAGCGAATGCGAGGCGATGCCGACCGTGATCGCCTCGTCCATCCAGTACTGGCCGCCGATCGTGCGCGTCCGGAAGACGACCGAGAGCCCGCACACGATCACCAGGAAGCCGCCGATCCGCAGCCATTCGGGGATGCTCGCGAACCAGGCGGGAGTCTGCAGCTCGAACTGCCTTACCGCGTGCTCCGGTGGTGCCGCGGTGGTGGCCGCCATCAGCTGATCGCGGCCGCGTGGGCGCGGCAGTCCTGGAAGAAGTGCATGGTGTCGTGCGGTCCGATCGTGGCGCTGTAGTGCGCCCCCTCATGCTCCCACCCGATGATCGTCTGCGGTAGCGGCAGCAGCGTCGCACCGCGCGTGTCCTCGTCCTGGAAGATCGTCGCCGGCCACTGACCCTTGGGCACCGGTGCAAGGCCGTTGGCGTTGGTCGGCGGCTGGTCCGCCACCTCCAGCGTGCGGACGTCCAGGTACCACGCGACCATCGGCACCTGGAACCCCTCGGCCATCACCGGGCCGCAGGCGAGCACCGCCTTGGCGCCGCCGTGGGTTGAGATCAGCGACGCGAGGTCCTCGCGCAGTTGCGCCTGGTAGAGCAGCGAGCCGTGCGTCTTCGGGAGGTTGATGAGGTTGGGTCCGACGAAGTTCGGGGCGAACACGAACAGCAGCGCCGACACCGTAGTCGCCGCCAGCGTCGCCGTTCGCGCCGGGCCGCTCCGGGAGTCCGATGAGCCTGCCGTCGTCGGCGAGTCCGGTGAGCGTGCCGTCGTCGGCGAGTCCGGTGAGCGCGCCCTCATCGGCGAGTCCGGTGAGCGTGCCCTCGTCGGCGAGTCCGAGGAGCGTGCCCTCATCAGGACGCCGCGTGCGACGCTGCTCAACCAGGTCGCGAGCCAGCCGAAGCCGACCGCGCCCGCGAGCACGATGAAGGCCGAGCCGAGCACCAGGTAGCGGTCGTTGCCGGAGAAGCCGGCCTGCGTCTCGATCGCGACCAGCACCCACCAGACGAGCCCGAACACGCCGGCCACGATCAGCGTCACCAGCGCCGAGGTGCGGGGCGGCAGCAGCCGTTGCGCCGGACCCTCGGGCTGGTCGCCGTTCCGCCGCCGCACGGCCGCCCGCCATCCCGGCAGTGACGCGCGGCCGCGCCACAGAGCCGCCAGGGCGCAGAGGACCGCCAGCGCCGCCGCCAGCTTGATCCGCAGCAGCACCAGCGGCCAGGCGTGATCCTTGAGCTCGGCGCAGAATGGGCAGGGCGCGAACGCGGGGCTGTTGGAACGCGGATGCTGGGCGCGGCTGACGCCGCTGGTGAACGAGCCACCGCCCCACTTCTGAGGCACGAACCACAGCGCCAGCGCCAGCACGGCGAGCCCGATCACGAGCCCCCGGGACCCCGGATCGCGCCACATCAGCCAGAGCCCGTACGGGCCCCAGAACAGCCCGACCTCGGGGCGGTCCAGGGTCGCCACGAACCCAAACACGAACGCTTGCCGATAGTGGCCGTCGAGGTGGCGGTCGAGCGCGATCAGCATCGCCGCGACCATCAAGCCCTCCGAGTAGCCGAGCGTGCTGGAGTCGAGGAACTCGCCGGTCAGCGCCAAGCTCGCCATCGCGATCAGCGCTGCCAGCACCGCCGGCAGCGCCGGCAGCGCCGAGCTCCATCGGCGCGGCCGATCGCCGACCGGCTCGTTCACCGATCGCTGCAGGCGCCAGGTGAGGCGCAACGCCAGCACCCCGGTCATCATCACGCCCAGGGCCGCGCCGGCCCGCGCGACCACCAGCCACAGGTTCGGCTGGGCCGACCCGAACAGCGCGAACACCGTCGTGAAGATCACCGGCAGCGGCTTCCAGGTGGGCCCGCCGGGCGTGTGCAGCGAGCCGTGCAAGATCTCGCGTCCCCACACCAGCCACGCCCACGGGTCGTAGCTGGGCGTCGACGGGAACAGCAGTGACAGCGCCGCCAGCGCCAGTGCGAGCGCGGCGAGCCAGGCGTACAGCCGTCCCCCGGTCAGCTGCCGAGGAAGCTGCAGCGGCCGCGCGCCGCGGGCTGCGGGCTGCGGGCTGCGGGTCCTCGGCGCTGCGGCGGGTACGGACAAGGCTCTTCTAGTTTGACCGCTCGTCTGTCCTGCAGGCTCAGCCACTGACGCCGATCGCCAGGCAGTTCTCGACGGTGGTGAGCACCGAGTCCGGTGCCCGGTTGACGAACAGGAGCGCGCTGCCGATCACCTCGGCCCCCTGCGCCTGGCCGACGATCTGCACGCCAGTCGCGTCCTGCGGCGTCGGCTCGAAGATCACCGTCGGACCGCTCGGCGGCGTCCCCACCTGGATCCCCGGTCGCGCGCCGGACGCCTCGAAGAGCCGGACCTCCAGGCCTGCCGCCCGCATGCACGCGACATGCTTGGCGCGAGGGTTGTCGAGGCGCGCGTGATAGCCGGCCGCGTGGTCGAGGTGCGGAGTCCCGGCGAGGGGCTTGGCCGCGATGCCACATCCGGAGACCGCCAACGTCGTCAACCCGCAGGCCACGAGCAGCTTTCCGCGGGACATGGACATGCAGCGTAGAGGATCGCATTATCCAGTTTGTTTAGCGTGCGAGTTGTCTAGCCTGCGCGCTGTGATCGCGTTCGCCGTGCTCCAGGGCCCGCTGCCGAAGCTGGGCGTGATCGCGGTCGCGCTGCTGGCCGGCGCCGTGATCGTCGGGCGTGAGCCGGCGCGCCGCGCCTGGGCGATGTTGGGCGCGCTCGTGCTAGCGCCGACGCTGCTGCTGGCCGACATCTGGCACTCGCCGCAGCTCAGCATCGTCCACCGGCATCCGCTCGAGGCCGCGATCGGTGCGGCTGTCCTGGTTGCGCTGGTGATCGCGCTGGCCGCGCTGCTCGTCCGCCGCCCGCGCCTCGTCGCTCCCCTCGCGGTCGCGGCGCTGCCGTTCCGGATCCCGATCTCGGCCGGCGGCAACGCCGCGAACCTGCTGGTGCCCCTGTACTTCGTGGTGGCGGCGGCGTGTCTGGCGTGGCTGGCGCGCGTGTTCTGGGGCTCGCGCTCCGGGGGTGGCTTGGCAGTTGCCACCCCCGGAGCGCGTGGACGGCGGGACGACGCCGGATCCGCGTCCCGGCAGCCGTTCGAGAAGCTGCTGGCGGCGTTCGTCGTGCTCTACGCCGTGCAGGCCGTCTACTCGGCCGACTTCACGACCGCGCTGCAGAACATGGTGTTCTTCTACGTCCCGTTCGCGCTGCTGCTGGCGCTGCTCAGAGAGCTGCGCTGGGATCGCGTGCTGCTCGCGCGGTGCCTCGGCGTGACGGTCGTGCTGGCGCTGCTGTTCGCGTGCTTCGGGTTCGTGGAGTACGCGACCAAGACGCTGTACCTGAACTCGCACCTGATCGCCGAGAACGGTGTCCAGCAGTACTTCACGGTCAACTCGGTGTTCCTCGACCCCAACATCTTCGGGCGCTACCTGGCGCTGGTGATGATCCTCGTGACCGCCGTCGTCATCTACGACCGCCGCCTCCACCTGCAGATCGGCGGCTGCCTGGTGCTGGCGGTGCTGTGGGCCGGGCTCGTGCTGACGCTGTCGCGCTCGAGCCTGGCGGCGCTGCTGGTCGGTCTCGGCGTGCTGGCGGCGGCGCGCTGGAAGCTTTGGCCGGTACTCGCGACCGCCGGCGCGGTCATCGTCATCGGGCTCGTGGCGCTGGCGATCTCGCCGAAGACGTTCGGGCTCAATCAGGGCCTCAACGGCGCCTCCAGCGGCCGCGCCAACCTCGTCACCGGCGGCGTCCACATGTTCGCCCAGCGCCCGTTGTACGGCTACGGCTCGGGAGCGTTCGTCACCCAATACCGCCGCGAGTACCGCAAGATCTCGACGGTCCTGGCCGCCTCCCACACGATCCCGATCACGGTCGCCGCCGAGCAGGGGCTGATCGGCGAGCTGGTCTACCTGGCACTGGTCGTGTCGGTGCTGGTCACGCTGTTCCGGGGTATTCGCGCGAGTCCCGCGCGGGTGGCGATCGCCGCGGCCTTCCTGGGGCTGCTGCTGCACACGATGCTGTACGCGGACTTCCTCGAGGACCCGGAGACCTGGGCGCTGCTGGCGATCGGGGCAGCGCTGGCGGGTCAGCAGGCTGCTTCCGGGGCGCGCGTCCGCCCCCGGCGGACGCGCGCCCCGGTGGCGCCAGCGATCCGCTGAACGGCTCCGCCGCGGCTCGGCGTCGCGTCGCGCCGGTCCTCGGGGCTGACCGTCCAAGCACGAGCGGGATCGCTAGCCTCCCGCGCGCTTATGTCGGTCACCGTCGTCGGATCGATCGCCTACGACGCGGTCAAGACTCCGTTTGGGGAGCGCGAGCGGATGCTCGGCGGCTCGGCCGTGCACTTCGCGCTGGCGGCGTCGTTCTTCGACGAGGTCAGGGTCGTGGGCCCGGTGGGCGACGACTTCGGCGACGCTGAGCGCGCGGTCCTGCGTGAGCGCGGCATCCACACCGAGGACATCGAGCAGGTCGCCGGCGGCAAGACGTTCTTCTGGCGCGGCGTCTACGGCTGGGACCTCAACGATCGGCAGACGCTCGACACGCAGCTGGGCGTGTTCGCGGACTTCGAGCCGAAGCTGTCGCCCGCCTCGCGCGACTGCGACGTGCTGTTCCTCGCCAACATCCAGCCGGACCTCCAGCGTCGCGTGCGCGCCCAGTGCCGCCGCGCAAGGTTCGTCGCGCTCGACTCGATGAACCTGTGGATCGAGACGGCCCGCGACGCGCTCGTGCAGGCGATCTCGGAGGTCGACTGCCTGATCCTCAACGATGCCGAGCTGCGCGAGCTGACCGAGGAGCCCAACCTCGTGCGGGCGGCGCGACAGATCCGCGAGTGGGGCCCACAGGTGGTGGTCGCCAAGCAGGGCGAGTACGGGGCCGCGATGGTCACCTCCGAGGGCTTCTTCTCGCTGCCGGCGTACCCGCTCGAGACCGTGATCGACCCGACTGGCGCCGGCGACAGCTTCGCCGGCGGCTTCCTCGGGTACGTGGCGGCGCATCCGGAAGAGCCGCTCGACCACCGCCTGCTGATCCGCGCGATGGCGCACGGGACCGCGCTGGCCTCCTACAACGTCGAGGAGTTCGGCACCGAGCGGGTCGCGCGCCTGCGCGAGCAGGAGATTCCGGCGCGGACCGC
>JASHQV010000277.1 GCA_030038955.1 Solirubrobacteraceae bacterium | reverse complement strand
GGTGCCGCCGGCACGCCTGCTGCCGGCGAGCGCTCCACGGGTGCCTCCTCCGGCTCGGGCTCGGCGAGGAGCGCCGCGTCGCCGGCCGCCGCGCCAGCGCCCGCCTCCTCGGCGCCAGCGCCCGCCTCCTCGTCAGCGCCGACGGGGTCTGCGGTCACCTCCGGCGGATCCTGAGCGGTCGTAGCAGAATCAGTCATCAGCGGGCGTTGTCAAGCGGACCGCATACCCATCCCGAGAGCCTGAGAGAAGAGCAACATGCCGGACCGTCCTGTGAGCGCGCAGTTCGCCGCGTGGGGCGGGCTGTCCGTCGTCGCGGTCACCCGACCGGAGGCGCTCGAGGCCGCAGTGGGCGTCGTCCGGCGCCTCGTCGACGCGGTCGACCTCGCCTGCTCGAGCTTCCGCGGCGACTCGGAGCTCGCGCGCCTGAACGCGGCCGCCGGCGCGCCGGTCCAGGTCAGCGAGCTATTGATCGAGTATCTGAGGGCGGGTCTGCGAGCTGCGGAGCTGACCGGTGGCGACGTCGACCCGACGGTCGGGGAGGCGCTGGTGGCGCTTGGCTTCATCGGCTCCGGGCGCGATCACCGTGCCGACGGGCACGGTGATCGCGCCCCCTCGCCCGAGGATCCTGCCACCCGACACGCTGCCCATGCCCGCCGCGACGGCGATCGCGCCCTCCGCTTCGAGCTGTGCGCCGTCCCCGGGTACCGCGCGATCGAGCTCGACGACGGCGCCGGGACGGTCCGCCTGGCGCGCGGCGTGCGACTCGACCTGGGCGCCACCGCCAAGGCGCTGGCCGCCGACCAGGCGGCGGCCGCGGTGTGCCGCGAGACCGGCACGGGGGTGCTCGTCAGCCTCAGCGGCGACCTGTCGATCGCGGGTCCGCCCCCGCGCGGGGGTTGGCGTGTCCGCGTCACCGACGACCACCGCTCCGATGAGCGCGCACCGGGCCAGTCGATCTCGCTGAGGAGCGGCGGCCTGGCGACCTCCAGCACCGCCGTGCGGGTGCATACGCGAGGTCGGCAGCGACTGCATCACGTGATCGATCCCGCCACCGGCGTGCCCGCGGCGACCCGCCTGCGCACGGTCAGCGTCGCGGCTGCCTCCTGTCTCGACGCGAACATCGCCAGCACCGCGGCGCTCGTGCGCGGCGAGCGCGCGGTCGGATGGCTCGAGGATCTGCGTCTCCCCAGCCGCCTGGTCGGCCTCGACGGCACCGTCCGCCACGTCGCCGGCTGGCCCAGCGAGGATGAGGACCTTCCGGTGGCGACGCTCGCGCAACCTGCGGCGGCGACGAAAGCGACGGCATGATCGCCCCGGCCGCCACGCTCGGCCCCACCGCCTACTGGTACCTGACCCGCGCCACTGGGATCGTCGCGCTGCTGCTGCTGACCGGGATCGTGGTGCTCGGCGTGCTCGGGCCAGCGGGGATCGAGACCAGCCCTCGCTGGCCCCGGTTCGCGCTCGTCTCGCTGCATCGCGACCTGTCGCTGCTGGCGGTGGCGGTGATCGTGATCCACGTGGTCACCACCGTCGTCGACGGGTTCGCCCCGATCAGCCTGCTCGACGCGGTGATCCCATTCCACTCGGCCTACCGTTCCCTGTGGCTCGGGCTTGGGGCGGTCGCCTTCGATCTGATCATCGCGCTGGTGATCACCAGCCTGATCCGCCGCCGGCTCGGCTACCGCTCGTGGCGTGCCGTCCACTGGCTCGCCTACGCGTGCTGGCCGATCGCGGTCCTGCACGGCCTCGGAACCGGCTCGGACAGCCGCCAGGCGTGGGCGCTGGCGCTGACCTTCGTGTGCGTGGTCGCGGTCTCGAGCGCGGTGATCATCCGCCTGCGCCGGGCTCGCGTGGGATCGCAGCCGGCGCGAGCGCTGGGCGTCGCTGCGGCGGCAATGACCCCGGTGGGTCTCGCAATCTTCACGGTGCTCGGCCCGCTCAGCGCAGACTGGGCGCTGCGGGCCGGCACGCCGCGCTCGCTGCTGCCCGGCTACGTGGCGCGCCCGGTGGCCGACACCGACGCCGACACGGGCGGATCGACGACCGCGTCCACCGACTCGGTCGTGCGCGGCAACCTCGCGCTGCCGTTCAAAGCACGCCTGGCCGGCACGCTCACGGAGACCGAGCTGCGGGGAGAGGAGGCGATCATCGACCTCGAGCTGCGGCTGAGCGGCGGCCCCGGGGGCGCGCTGCGGATCCGCTTCGGCGGCCGCGAGATCGACGGCGCCGGCGTGTCGCTCGTCGGATCGCAGGTGGCGCTGGCCGTGCGTGGGCTCAGTGGTGCGCTCGTCGGCAAGATCGTCCGGCTCAGCGGGACGCAGGTGGCGGCTCGCGTTGGCGGTGCCGCCCGGCCAGTGGATCTGCTCGCCGACCTGCAGGTCGACGGGCGTACGAACACCGTCACCGGAACGCTGTTTGCGCAGAGCGGATGAGTGTCGCCGAGACATCGACTTCGCCACCGCGCGGGCTGCCACGGCTGCTGCAGGGTCTCGACTCCCGCTCCGGGCCGATGGACCGGGCGCGCCACGAGCAGCTGCACGGTCCGCTGCCGCGCTGCTCTCCCGAGGAGCTATTCGACATGATCGAGCGCAGCGGCCTGCGCGGCCGCGGCGGCGCCGACTTCCCGACCGCGACCAAGCTGCGGGCGGTGGCGGCGCGGCGGCGAGTGGCGACGGTCGTGGTCAACGGCTCCGAGACCGAGCCGGCGAGCCTCAAGGATCACCTGCTGCTCGCGCGCCTGCCGCAGCTCGTGCTCGATGGCGCGCTGCTGGCGGCGTTCGCGGTCGGCGCCGCCGAGGTGATCGTCAAGATCGGTGAGAACGCGGAGGAGCCAGCGGCGGCGCTCGAGCCGGTGATCGCCGAGCGCACCACCGGTTACATGCCGATCAGCCTCGCAGTCAGCCCGGACGGCTACGTGACCGGCGAGGAGAGCGCCGTGATCCACTTCCTCGACGGGCATCAGCCAAAGCCACGGTTCGTGCCTCCGCGGCCGTTCGAGCGTGGCTACCGGAACCGTCCGACGCTGGTGCAGAATCCGGAGACGCTGGCGCAGATCGCGCTGGTCGCCCGTCACGGCGAGCACTGGTACCGCGAGCTCGGCACCGCCGCGGATCCCGGCTCGGCGCTGGTCACGATCTCCGGCGCGGTCGCCCACCCGGGTGTGTACGAGCTCGCCTTCGGCACGCCGATGACCGACCTGATCGCCGCTGCCGGCGGCGGCACCGAGCCGCTGCAGGCGCTGCTGGTTGGCGGCTACTTCGGCACCTGGATGCCGGCGACATCGGCGATGGGCCTGCGACTGGCCCGCCAGGACCTCGCGTCGGTCGGCTGCGCGCTCGGTGCCGGCGTGATCATCGCGCTCGGTGAGAGCGCCTGCGGGCTGCATGAGAGCGCGCGCATCGTCGACTACATGGCGGGGCAGTCGGCGCAGCAGTGCGGCCCCTGCATGCACGGACTGGCGGCGATCGCCAGCGCCTTCGGCGCGCTCGCCGGCGGCAGCGCCGACGCCGGCGAGCGCGAGCGACTGCTGCGCTGGTGCGCCGAGGTGCGCGGACGCGGCGCCTGCCACCACCCGGACGGGGTCGTGCGGTTCGTCGAGAGCGCGCTAGAGGTGTTCGGTCCCGAGCTGCAGAGCCACGGCCTGAGGCCGTGCCCCGGCCGCCCCGCGGGGCTACCGCTGGGCCCCCAGATCGGGTGGCGGTCCAGATGAGCAGGCGAGCGCCGACCGGCACGCGCGCCCGCCTGCGCGTCAACCCGATCATGTGCGAGGGCAGCGGTCTCTGCGCGGAGCTGCTGCCCGAGCTGATCCGGCTCGACGACTGGGGCTACCCGATCCTCGACACCGACGCGGTGCCGCCGGAGCTGCTCGGGCTCGCACGCCGCGCCGCCGACTCGTGCCCGACGCTGGCGCTGCTGCTCGACGAGGACTGACGGGGGGTTTGGCGAAGGCGTGCCTGGGGTCCGAGCTCGGCGGGCGGCTCGTCGTCCGGCCGCAGACGGCGCTGCCACCAGCCGACGTCATGCCAGGTCCCGGCCTTGAAGCCGACCCCGCGGTAGACGCCGACCGGCTCGAACCCGCATGCCTTGTGCAGCGCGACGCTCGACGGGTTCGGCAGCGCGATCCCGGCCAGCGCGAGGCAGACCCCCTGAGCTTCCAGCAGCCCCAGCAGCTCGCCGTACACGGCACGGCCGACGCCGCGACCGCGGGCGCGCCCGCCCAGGTAGATGCTCACTTCGGCCGTCCACCGGTAGGCGGCGCGCTCCCGGTGCGGGCTCCCGTACGCGAAGCCGGAGACTCCCCGCTCATCCTCGACCACCAGGAACGCATGGCTACCCGCCAGCCGCTCGATCCGGCGCGCGAACTCAGCCGCGTCGGGGGCGACCTCCTCGAAGCTCGTCGCCGAGCTCTCGACGAACGGCGCGTAGATCGCCGCGCAGGCGGCGGCGTCGCGAGCGGGGTCGGCGTGACGGACCAGCATCGTCAGCGGACTGTAATCCGTGGGCCGCTTGCCGCCGGAGCCGGTGGCTGACCGGCACACCGGCTCCGGCTCAGGGGCGGAGCGCGGAGCTCAGCTGGCGGGCTTGGTCGCGACCACGATCTTCTTCGTGCGCAGCACCACGTGCACGCCGGGCTGACCCAGCAGCGTGCGCGTCTCCGGCTTGTTGGTCGGGTCGAGCACCAGCACCGAGTAGGGGTCGAGCACGCTCGCGTAGCCGCCGGTGCGGCCCTGGTAGAAGGCGGTGAAGGCGCGCAGGTCACGCGCCGGCAGCAGCTCCAGGCTGGTGTCGTAGGCGACGTGACCGGCGAGCCGCGGGTCCTCCCACAGCAGCCAGTCGCTGAGGCGGATGTTCGCGTACACGCGCGCCGACGGGTCACGCGCGAGGATCGCGCCTACCGCGGCGATGCCGCGCGAGTCATACGTGCGCTGGAACCACGAGGCGGGGTGCGCGGCCGTCGCGGCGACTGTGATCAGCGTGAATCCCAGCATCGCCGCCGCCAGCGCGCGGTTGAGCCGCCGCGGCTTTGGCATCGAGCCACGGAACCTGCCGAGCTGATCCATCGCCGCCGGCAGCAGCATGATCGTCGCCAGTCCGAACCAGATCATGTTGCGCAGCGCCAGCACCCCGCCGATCGCCAGCACGATCAGGGCGAGCCAGTCGAACAGCGGCGTACGCCGGCCGCTGCGCACCACGAACCAGGCGGCCAGCGCCACCATCAGGAAGTACGGCACGGCCAGCGCAGGCTCGGCGAACACCGGCCGCCACTCGCTGACGAGCTTGCTGAACTGCGAGTTGAACAGGGTGACGTCGTAGTAGTGGACGATCGAGAAGCCGTAGGGAGTTGCAAGCAGGCAGAGCGGCGCGAGCACCACGAACGCGATGCTGCGCGCGTCGGCGAGGCCCGCCAGCCCGCGCGCGGACGCCTGCCGGACCAGACGGGTGGCGCCGTACAGCATCACGAGCCCGGCGCCCATCGTCACCGAGCCATGCAGGTTCGCCCACAGCAGCAGGATCGGGAACACCAGCAGCGTCCGCTTGCGGGGGGCGCCGCGCGTCTCCGAGGCAAGCAGCCACAGGGTCACGACGAACAGCGGATACGCGAACACCTGCGAGCGGATCGTGACCGCCGTGATGATGTAGAAGATCGCGCCGAGCGGCAGCGCGCGAATCATCTGTCGCTCGTGGCCGCCGAGGTCATGAGCGGCGGTGACGGCGAGCCCAAAGGCCGCCGTCACCAGGGCCACATCGACCAGTGTCAGCAACGCGTAGCCGCCGAGCCGCTGCAAACCGTAGAACGCGAGCTGCGCCAGCCACTGCTGGTCGACCCAGCGGACGCCGTGAGCCATCACGGTCAGGTAGCTGTGGCTGGGAATCCCGTGCAGCGCGATGATCCGCCCGTCGACCAGCGCCAGGTAGCCGTCCTGGAGCAGGTGCGCCGAGGCGCCCACCATGCAGACGATTGCGACGACGGCGGCCAGCGCGATGAACAGCGCCTGCGCCTCCAGCCAGTCGCCGAACCGGGCTGCCGTCGAGCGTGAGCGCGGCGCGGCGGCGGCGGTGTCCGCACCGGGGATCGCGACGACCTGCGCCAGCGTGTGTTCGCTCTCGACTGTCTCCATACGCGCCCCCCGGCTCTGTGGGTATATCGGGCGAGGGGCGGCTGAGCTTGAATCCCCGGGCGCCGTCCGCAGCCGCGGGTCTCGCTTCAGCGATGGGCACTCAGGAGGTCATCCCGCCGAGCTGCCCACCGGTCACGTTCAGCACCTGCCCGTGGATGTAGTTCGACCAGGGCGTGCACAGCAGGAAGATGCCGCCGGCGGCCTCCTCGGGTGTGCCCGGGCGGCCCAGCGGGATCATCATCGGGGCCATCCGCCGCAGCTCCTCTGGGATCCCCAGCTGCAGCTCCTGGCCGCCGATCTCGATCGTGTTCGAGCGTTCGTTGGCGGCGGTCAGGCGCGTCTCGATGTAGCCGAACGCGACGGCGTTGACGTTGATCTTGAACTGGCCCCACTCCTTCGCCAGCGTCTTCGTCAGGCCGACGACCGCCGCCTTGCCCGAGGCGTAGTTGGCCTGGCCCGGGTTGCCCATCGTGCCCGAGATCGAGGACACGTTGACGATCTTTCGGAACACCTCCCGACCCTGCTCGCGTTCGCGCTTGGCCGCCTCGCGCATGTGCGGCGCGACCGCGCGGCACATCCGGAACGGGACGACGCTGTGGATCTCCAGCATCCGCTGGAAGGCCTCGTCGGTCATCTTGTGGATCACCGCGTCGGCCGTGTATCCGGCGTTGTTGACGAGGATGTCGATCTGTCCCCAGGCGTCGAGCGCGTGCTGCACGAGCTCGTCGGGAAAGCCCGGCGTGGTCAGGTCGCCGGCGTGGACGAGCGTGTCGCCGGCGATCTCGTCGGACGCCTGCTTGGCGAGCTCTCGGTCGAGGTCGTTGAGCACGACGCGGGCGCCCTGCTCGGCCAGCAGCTCAGCGGTGGCCCTGCCGATGCCGCGGGCTGAGCCCGTGACGATTGCGACCTTTCCGTCCAACACTGGCATGTCGGTCAGACTCCTTCCTCTTAGGGTCCGTAGAAGAACTAGTTCGCGTCTTTGGCGGCGTCTGGACGCGCCTGGCGGGAGGCCGCGACACCGCCGTACCACCAGTACGTCTTGTGTCACGGCCTCGCGCCAGCCACGTCCAGCCACTCCCCAAAGTTCACGACTAATTCTCCTACGGACCCTTGTTGCAGGGGTCGCGGCGATCATCCCAGGGGGCGCCGGCCGGAGAGCCGTCGCGGCGATCATCCCAGGGGCGGTCGGGTAGAGTCCGGCGCCCGATGATTGCACGCGAGTGGATCGATGCGTTCGCCGCCAGACTGGGGGTGGAGCCGCCGACCGCGGCCGAGTGGTCGACGTTGCTGGAGATGTCCGGAGTCGCTGCCCACTCCTCCGAGCGGGTGGCGGCACCGGTGTCGTGCTGGGTGGCCGCGCGGGCCGGGGTCTCGCCGGAGGATGCGCTGGCGGCGGCCCGCGAGCTCGAGCCGGATGACTGAGCCGGCGCCGGGCGACGAGGCGACGGCCGGTCGAGAGCAGGCCCCTGCGGGAGTGGCCGACGAGGCGAAAGCCGGGCGCCCGCACGACCTGGTGCTGTTCGGAGCGACCGGCTTCACCGGCGGGCTGACCGCCGAGTACCTGGCGGCGCACGGTCCCGACGGCTTGCGATGGGCGCTGGCCGGGCGCAACCTCGCGAAGCTCGACGACGTGCGCTCGCGGCTGGCCGGGGCGCGGCCCGAGCTGGCCGAGCTGCCGCTGCTCGAGGCGGACGTCGGCGACCCCGGGTCGATGCGAGCCGTCGCCGAGGCGGCTCGCGTCGTGATCACCACGGTCGGACCGTACATCAAGTACGGCGAGCCGCTGGTGGCCGCCTGCGCGGCATCCGGCACCGACTACGTCGACCTCACCGGCGAGCCCGAGTTCGTCGATCTGATGTGGCTGCGCTACAACGCGGCGGCGGTGGCGTCGGGCGCCCGGATCGTGCACTCCTGCGGGTTCGACTCGATCCCCTACGACCTCGGCGCGCTGTACGCCGTGCAGCGCCTCCCCGAGGACGTGCCGATCCGTCTCCAAGGCTTCGTCCGCGCCGGCGGCACGCTCTCGGGCGGCACCTACCACACCGTCGTCGAGAGCGCTGGGCGGATGCGCTCGGCGATGCGGGTCGGGCGCGCGCGTCGCGGGCGCGAGCGTCGCAGCCCCCGCGCGGGCCGCCGAGTCCACGGTGCCCCCGGCACCCCACACCATGACAGCACCGCCGGCGGATGGATCATCCCATTCCCGACGATCGATCCCCAGACGGTGCTCCGTTCCGCCGCCGCGCTCGATCGCTACGGGCCGGACTTCACCTACGGCCACTA
>JASHQV010000276.1 GCA_030038955.1 Solirubrobacteraceae bacterium | reverse complement strand
TACGGAGCTAGGCGCCCGTGGCGAGCGAGGCGACACGCAGGGTGGAGATCGCGGGCGCCGGAATCGCCGGACTCACCGCAGCTGCTGCCCTGGGGCAGCGCGGGTGGCGGGTTACCGTCCATGAGCACAACTCCGCTCTACGTGAGATCGGAGCGGGGATCTCTCTGCGCGAGAACGGCCTCCAGGCCCTGGAGGCGATCGGAGCGTTCACGCAGGCCACCGAGGGAGGCGAACGCATCGAGCACTGGGATCTCCGCGACGAGCGCTTGCGGGTGCTCGCCAGCAGCGAGATGACCGCGGGCAAGCGCTTCTTCACGGTCACACGCTCACGGTTGCATCGAGCCTTGGTAAATGCCGCGCTACGTGCTGGAGCCGAGATTCGAACGGGCTCGAGCGTGGTCGCGGCCGATCCCTCGGGTGAGCTCACGCTCGCCGATGGCGAACGGAGGCAGGCCGACTTGGTCATCGGTGCGGACGGAATCTCCTCGGCAGTCCGCTCGTCGCTGATGATTCCCACAAAGATCACCGACCTCCAGTATGTGTCGCGCCGGCTGCTGATCCCGCGGTGCGCCGATGACCCAGCGGGCGCCTTCCCGGGCTTCTGGAGCGCCTCGCGCCGTATGGCGATCTCGGGCTGCGGACCGGAGCATTTGTACGTGTTCATGTTCTGCACCCCAAGCGACCGGGAGGGGTATGCCGTCCCCGGCTATCGCCGCAGCTGGATCGAGGCATTTCCACAACTGCGCGATGTGATCGAACGGCTGCCCGACGAAGGTGAGTGGAGGCGGATCCACGAGGTGAGATGCGATCGCTGGTCCAAGCGGTGCGCGATCGTGATCGGCGACGCCGCTTACGCGATGGCGCCGACGCTCGGGCAGGGCGCGTGCATCTCGATGTCGAGCGCAGTGGCGCTGGCCGAGATGCTCGAGCGCGTTGAAGACGTCGAGTCGGCAGTGCTGCAGTGGGAGTCCAGCCAGCGGCCGGTCATCGACGCGATCCAGCGGTACGGCCGAATGTACATACGATTGATGACGCGCTGGCCGGCGCCAGCCCTCAGCCTCCGCTCGGCCTTGGTCAAGTTCGTGACGCGGTCGCCGAGGGTCCAAGCGCGACTCAGCGGCGTCCCAGAGGGCGTGGAGGCCGGCTGAGATGCACGCGCGGGCGGCGCCCCGTTGCGTCCTGTTCATCGACCGCGGCTTTCCCATCGAGCCGTTCGCGGCGGCGCTCGCGCCTGATCTGTCCTGCCGCGAGCAGGTCGAGCCGAGCGAATGCGACGACGTGGTCGCGATCGTCACCGGCGCGGCGCCCGTCGGCGAGCGCGAGGTGGCCTGTTACCCGAACCTCCGCCTCGTGCTGACGTGCTCGATCGGCACCGACCACCTCGATCTCGCCGTGCTGCGCAGCCGGCGCCTGATCGTCTGCAACACGCCCACATACTGCAGCGAGGAGGTAGCCGACCACGCGCTAGCGTGCGTGCTCGCTGGCTGGCGCGGGCTCTGGCGACTGAGCCAGGCGGTACGCGCGGGCGCTTGGGACTCCTCGACGGTGCTGCGTAGATTCGATGCCCAGCGGCTGGGAATCATCGGGCTGGGGCGCATCGGCCGCGCGCTCGCGCGCAAGGCGCTGGCGCTGGGCATCGAGGTGGTCGCGCACGATCCGTGGGCGCAGCCGCTCGCGGGCGTGGAGATGTTGCCACTGGAGGAGTTGCTCGCTGGCTCGGACGCGGTCTCGCTGCACGCTCCGGCGGTTCCCGGCGGGACGCAGATCCTCGGCGCCGCTGAGCTGGCCCTGATGAAGCCTGATGCGGTGCTGGTCAATGCCTCCCGGGCAGCGCTCGTTGACCTCGAGGCGATGCTCGCCGCGCTGCGCAACGAGCGCTTGGGCTCGGCTGCCTGGGACGTCTGGCCGCAGGAGCCGCCGGCTCAAGGTGACCAGCGGATGCTCACGCCGGAGCTGCTGCTCACGCCCCACGTCGGCTGGTCCTCGCCGCAAGCCGAGGATGCCTTCCAAGCCGAGGCAATCGCGGCGCTCCGTGCGACGCTTCTACACGGTCACGAACCCGCTGGACGGGTCGTCTGACCCGAGCCCACCTGCCCACGACGTTAGCATAATGCTAACTAACCACCACCGCGAAAGGCATCATGAAGCGAGCACAGGGACGGTCTCAGAGCAGCGGGGTGACGCGACCGAGACCCAGCGGCGAACGTGAGACGAGCATCCGCCGGGGCGTCGAGGTGCTGTTATCGGTGGCCGAAGACGAGTCGCTCGCGAACGGAGGGCTGGGCGTCACGCGGATCGCCGATCTGCTGGGGCGTGAGAAGAGCCAGGTGTCCAGGACGCTCAAGGCGCTCAGCGAGTACGGACTGGTCGAGCGCAACCAAGACTCGACATATCGTCTCGGCTGGGGGCTGTTCGCGCTCGCCCAAGTCGCCGGCGAGCGACGGTTACTGGATGCCGCGGTGCCCGGGATGCGCGGCATCGCGCTCTCGCTCGGCGAGAGCGTGCACCTCTCGGTGCTCCAGGGCACGGGCACGCTGACCGTGTTGTCCGAGTCTTCCGGCCGGACCGTCCAGGCCGTGAGCTGGGTCGGCAGGATCACGCCGGCCTACTGCACCTCGTCCGGTCGAGCGCTGCTGCTCGACTCAACCGAGGAGGACCTCGAGCGGATATTCGCCAACGTCGAGTTCGTCGCGCTCGCGACACGCACGGTCAGCTCGGTGCACGAGCTCGCACTGCGCATCGCGAAGGCGAGGCGCCACGGTTACGTGGTCGTCGACGAGGAGTTCGAGCCAGATCTGATCGGGGTTGCGGTGCCGATCCGCGACGCCAACGGAACGATCGTCGCGTCGCTGAACGTCTCGGCGCCTCGCTTTCGCTTTCTCCGCCGAGTCGCGCCGGCGGCGCGAGAGCTGCTGGCGGTCTCGGCCGAGCTCTCGCATCAGCTCGGAGCGCGCGACGCCGCACAGGCCTCTGCCTGACGGCTATGCCGTCGTGCGGCGAATGTGTCGCCGCCCTGCTGGAGCGGCTCGGCACCGAGACGGTGTTCGGAATTCCCGGCGTCCACACACTGGAGATCTACCGCGGCCTCGCCGGCTCGTCGCTGCGCCATGTTGCGCCGCGCCATGAGCAGGGGGCGGCGTTCATGGCCGACGGTTGGGCGCGGGTCACCGGCAGACCCGGCGTGTGTGTGCTGATCAGCGGGCCGGGTCTGACCAACGCGCTTACGCCGATCGCGCAGGCATTCCACGACTCGATCCCGATGCTCGTGATCTCGGGTGCCGTCGCGGAGCACGACCGCGGATGCGGCGAGATCCACGACCTTCCTGACCAGCAGGCGCTGATGGCAAGCGTGACCGCCTTCAGCCACACGGTCACCGACCCCGGGGAGCTGCCCGAGGTGTTCGCCCGAGCGCAGGAGGTGTTCGCCTCGCAACGGCCGCGGCCGGTGCACGTCGCAGTGCCCGTCGACGTTCTCGCCGGTGCCGCTGCCGCGCAAGTTCCGCCGATTCCGCCGACTCCGCCGATACCGACGCCGGCGCCGGCGAGTGCGGCGATCGAACGCGCCGCGCAACTGCTCTCGCAAGCTCAGGCGCCGCTGATCATCCTCGGCGGTGGCGCGCGCGACGCCGGACCACAGGCGCTCGCGCTGGCCGAGCGTCTCGCCGCGCCGCTCGGCCTCACGATCAACGCCCGAGGGACGATCGCCGACACTCACGATCTCTGCCTTGGCTCCGCGCTCAGCTTCCCGCCCGTGTCGGACCTGTTGCGCAGCGCCGACGTCACACTGCTCGTCGGCGCCGAGCTTTCGGGGCTTGATCTGTGGGGGCTCGATCGACCGCTGACGCTGAGCCGGCTCGTCCGGATCGACATCGACGCCGACCAGTTGTCACGGCGATGGCAGCCGGAGGTCGGGCTGCACGGCGATGCGGCGATCACGCTCAGCCAGGTCGCCGCCAGGCTCGATGGCGCCCGTGATCCGACACGGCGTGCGGCCGTCGCCAGCCGCGTCGCCGAAGTCCGACGGAGGCTGCGACCGCCGGCCGAGATCGCCAGGTTCGCGCCGCTCGTGGACGCGCTTGATCGCGTGCTGCCGCCCGATCGCATAGTCGCCGGCGACTCCACCCAGCCCGTCTACGCCGCAAACCATCTACTCCCGATGCACCAGCCTCGGTCCTGGCTGATGCCGATCGGCTACGGCTGCTTGGGCGCTGCGCTGCCGATGGCGATCGGAGCCAAGCTTGCCGCCCCCGCCCGCCCGGTCGTGGCGATCGCCGGCGACGGCGGCTTCATGTTCACCGTCCAGGAGCTTGCGAGCGCCCGCGACCTCGGATTGTCGCTGCCCGTGATCGTCTACAACAACGGCGGCTACGGCGAGATCCGCGACGAGATGGACCGCGCCGATATCCGTCACGTCGGAACCGACGCGGCGGCCGACATCACTGCGATCGCCCACGGCTTCGGCTGCGATGGCGTGCGAGCCACTTCGCTCGAGCAGCTCGAGCACGTCCTCGGCGAAGCGCTGGGAGCACCCGGCCCAACCGTGATCGAGCTCGCCGAGATCGTGTGACCGAATGGCCGCGCACGGCCTGTAAGCACGGCGCTTGCAGAAGGTCCGCGAGCGTGGTAGAAAGCGCTACGAAAGTTGGTTATATGGCAACACTGGAGGAGTTATGAGCGGACTCGAGTGTCTCCACGCGCCGCGGATGACCCGCCGGGCGGCCCTTGCCAAGGGAGCAGGCGGACTGATGGCGGCGGCTTCGCTGTCCGCTCTGCTCGATGCATGCGGAAGCAGCTCGCCGGCCTCTTCGAGCACGAACACAAAGGCGGAGATGACCGGGACGCTCACGCTCCTCTCCTATCCCGGGTGGTACGGGCCGCACGAGTTCGCCGACTTCGAGAAGCTCCATCCCGGGCTGACCGTCAAGAACGTGACCAGCGGCACCAACGGCGCGGCTGCCCAGATCGCGCAGATCTCGACCAACAAGGGCGCCTACGACCTCACGCTCGCTGGGACCGCGGTCGCCCCGGAGCTCCAGGATGCGAAGCTGCTCGAGCCGCTCGACAAGGCCGCCGTGCCGAACCTCTCGCTGGTGGCACCGACCTTCCGCAGGAGCTACCCGTGGGGAATCCCGACCGACTTCGGCAAGACGGGCTACGGCTACCGCAGCGATCTGATCCCGGAGCGGCCGACGTCGTGGCACGACTTCTGGAGCCTCTCGAAGAAGTACTCGGGGAAGGTCACGATGCTCGAGTACGACATCGACGTTCAGGGCTCCGCGCTGAGGTACCTGGGCTACTCCAGCAACTCCACCGACAAGTCGCAGCTCCACCAGATGGAGAACGCCCTGCTCGAGCTCAAGCCGCATCTCCAGGCGATCCTCCAGACCGACTACTCGAAGCCGTTGGTCGAGGGCACCGCAGTCCTCGCGATGGACTACGACTACGACATCGGAGCCGCTCAGCTGGAGAACAAGCACATCGTCTGGGTGCCGCCCAGCGAGGGCATGGCTGGCTATCTCGAGGGTTGGGTAGCGCTGCGCGGATCCAAGCATCTCCAGGCCGTGTGGGAGTTCATGAACTTCCATCTCGAGCCGAAGAACTACGCGTCGTTCGTGAACGCGAACGGACCGGCGTTCGTAGAGCCGGCGGCCGAGCCCTACATCATGAAGTCGATCGTCGATAACCCGAGCCTGCGCTACGACCCGGCGGAGCTCGCCAGGGTCGAGTTTGATACCTATCTCGGACCGCAGGCGACCGCGTATCGGGCCAAGCTCTGGGAGGAGTTCCTGGCCGCCTGACTAGCCTCGATGATTGACTCCACGCGGTTATGCGCAGTAGTTGACGAGTACGCGGCTGTTGCGTCCGGGTTGGTGGTTGAGCGTGATGGCTGCGGCGAGACAGCAGAGCCGGGCGAGGGTCGTCTTGCGCAGGCCGAGGAGGGCGCGGGTGCCGTGGTGTTCCAGGGTCAGCAGGTCTATGCGGGTCCGGAAGATCGACTCGATCCACTGACGGATCGGCGCCAGGGGTGGATCCCTGCTGGATTCGTGTATGCGGGTGAGCCTTCTTGCTTGCAAACAGCCACTTTCACGACCGCGGCCGTGGATCAATCATCTAGGGCCGGCTATGGCGGTTGACGTCAACACCGAGACCACAGAAGGGATGCGCAGCCTGGATGGGTCGCGCATGCGACGCCGTGCCCGACTGGCGCGCGTCGCGCCTAACCTGCTGGCGTTGCCGAGCGTCGCCTGGACGACGCTGTTCTTCCTGGCGCCGTTGGGCCTGCTGGTGGTGTACTCATTCGGAACGAGCAACCTGCTGACGTTCCAGGTTCAATTCGGCTGGACGCTGTCGAACTACGGCAGCATCACTCAGAGCCTTTACCTACAACCGATCCTGCGCTCGTTCGAGCTCTCGGCCGGAGCAACGCTGGCGTGTCTGCTGATCGGCTTTCCGGTTGCCTATACGATCGCACGGGCCAGCGGACGGCGCCAGGCAATATTGCTGCTGATGGTGATGATCCCGTTCTGGACGAGCTTCGTTGTACGTACGTATGGGATATACAACGTGATCGGGTACAACGGCCCGCTCGACCAGCTGCTGCGCTCACTCGGGCTCGTGCACCAGTACATCCACCTGCTGTTTACCCCCATCGGCGTCGGTCTCGGCATCGTCTACACGTACCTGCCGCTGATGGTCCTGCCGCTGTACGTGTCGCTCGAGCGGATCGATCCCGCGCTGATTGACGCTGCGCATGATCTGGGCGCGCGCCCGGTACGGGTCCTGTGGCGAGTGGTGTTGCCGCTCGCCGTGCCCGGAATCATCGGCGGCTGCATTCTCGTAGCGATCCCAGCCACCGGCGAGTACGTCATACCTCAGATACTCGGAGGCGGTAAGACGTTGATGTTCGGCAATATCGTCTCCGACCAGTTCCTGACCATTGGCGATTATCCACTCGGAGCCGCGATGGCGATCGCGCTCACCGTGATCCTGATGATCTTCTTGATGGTGATGCGGTCACGCACCTACAAGGCGGAGGCGAGGGTGGCATGAGACGCCGCTTGCCTCGGCTGAGCAGCGTGATCACCGCCGTCGTGATGGTGTGTCTGTACGCGCCGATCGTCGCCGTCCTGGTGTTCTCGGTCGACAAGGACCCGCTCTTGATCCATTGGACGGGCTTCACGCTTCACTGGTATGCGATGGCGTTCCACAATTCGCAGGTTCGTAGCGACATGCTGACCAGCATCGAGGTGGCTGCACTCTGCACCGTGATCTCGCTCGTGATCGCGGTCACGGCCGGCCTGTGGAGCAGGCGCGCGTCACCGCGGGCACGCCGCATCTTTGATGCCTTCACATACTCTCGCATCGTTCTGCCGGAGGTGGTCTTCGCGCTCGGTCTGCTTGTGCTCTTCAGCAAGCTGCACATCCCCTACGGCGTGGGCGCGATCGTGCTCGGTCAGGTGGTGTTCAATTCCGCATACGCGACCGTGATCATCCAGGCGCGGCTTGCGACGCTGAGTGGATCGCTCGAGGAGGCGGCCGCCGATCTGGGCGCGAACCGGTGGCGCGTGTTCCGCCGCGTGACGCTACCGTTGCTGATGCCTGCCGTGATCGTTGCCGGACTGCTGACGGTGAGCTTCTCGTTCGACGACGTGATCTGCTCACAGTTTCTCGGTGGGACGAGTGCGCAGCCGATTTCGGTGCTGTTGTTCGGACTGATCCATCTTCACGTCACCCCGGAGGTCAATGCGATCGGCAGCGCGATGATGCTGATTACGCTCGTCTCGTTCGGTACCGCAGGCCTGATTACGGTCATGCGCCCGACCGGAGCGGGCGACCTGCTCGGCTTCGGGCGGCGGGCGGCGGGATGACGGAGGGCACCGCAGACGCGTCGATGGGCGCTCTCGCCGGCCGCGGTATCACGCCGGACGCGATACCTCCGTTCCCGCGGGACGGCAGGCCAGCGGTGCGACTGATCGGCTTGCGACGCACGTACGGCGACGTGGCCGCGGTCGACGGGATCGACATCGAGGTGGGCGACGCCGAATTCTTCTCGCTGATCGGCCCGAGCGGCTGCGGGAAGACGACCACGCTGCGAATGATCGCCGGGCTCGTCGAGCCGAGCGAGGGCCGGATCGAGGTCCACGGCCGCGACCTTACCCACGTGCGGCCACACCGTCGCCCGGTCAACACGGTGTTTCAGCAGTACGCGCTGTTTCCGCATCTGAGCGTGTTCGAGAACATCGCCTTCGGCCTGCGCGAGCGTCACATGGGCCGGGCGGAGATCGTCCAGCGGGTCGGCGAGATGCTTGAGCTCGTCGGCTTGGAGGGTCGCGAGCGCTACAAGTCAACGCATCTCAGCGGCGGTCAGCAGCAGCGTGTGGCGCTTGCCCGATCGCTCGTGCTGCGGCCAGAGGTGCTGTTGCTCGACGAGCCGCTCGGCGCGCTCGACCTCAAGCTGCGCAAGGCGCTTCAGCTTCAGCTCAAGCGAATCCAACGCGAGGTGGGCATCACGTTCATCTACGTGACACACGATCAGGAGGAAGCGTTCTTCATGTCTCACCGCGTCGCGATCATGTCGGACGGACGGATCGAGCAGCTGGGCACCCCGCGCGACGTGTACGAGCATCCGCAGACCGAGTTCGTCGCCGACTTCGTAGGAGCTTCGAACCGGATGGCGGCCACGATCGTCGCCTGTCACGAGAACGGCATCTACGAGGCGGACATCGATGACATCGGGCGAGTGCGTGCACCCGGCGTCAGCGCGCTTCATCCCGGCCAGGACGCGTGCGCGATCGTGCGCCCGGAGGCGATCTTGCCGCAGCCGCCGGAGCCCGCCCGCGCTGGCGTCTCCGCTCGCATTGTCGACCTTGCCTACCTCGGCCACCACGTCTCCTGTGTGCTTGAGACGAGCGCCGGAGCACAGCTCGCGATGAGGATGACCCAGCCACGATCTGCGCTGGCCGTCGGGCAGCAGTTCGAAGTGAGCTGGCCGTTTGACGCGATCTGGCTCCTCGCCCGTGCCGGCGAGGCGGGTGGCTGAGAAGGCTGCCGAGCGATCGCAGGCAAGCTGAGCCAGACGGCAGCGCAGATCGGCTGCCGGCTCAGATCAGAAGGAGTCCCGCTCGTTCGAGCTGGGCCGCGAGCTGGAGCAGGACGGTCTCCTGCGGTGCCATCAACTGGATCCCGATTGGCATGCCGTCGGTGGTCTCCGCCAATGGGAGCGAGATTGCGGCAAATCCCGAGACGTTCGCCATCGTCGTCCAGCCGGTCGTGGCGAACTCGACGGCAAAGAATGCCTGCGTGCTGCCCCGCGGCTGGTTGAAATGATGCAGCGGGGGCGGTCCGCCGGTGAGGATCGTCGGGGTGACGAAGACGTCGACGTCTGCGAGCGCTTGCGCAAAGCGGCGGCCCTCGGAATGCACCGTCGAGATCGCTGCGGCGTAGCTCTCACCGCTCACATCCCTGCCCTGCTCGAGCATCTCCCAGGCAGTGGGCTCGAGCTCGTCACGTTCGGGGGGACGGTCCAACTCGTGCTCCGCCAGCGCGTACAGCTCGAGGTTGGAAACCTGATGCAGAACCGCGACCGCGTCGATCACGGGCTCGGGATTGAACGCCGGCGTCCCGTGCGCGACGCGGTGGCCGAACTCGGACAGGCGACCGGCGACCGACTCGACCGCTGCGCGCGTCTCGGGATGCGTCTCGCCGCCGAATGGTCCGTCCGCGTTCCAGCTGATTCGCAGCGTCTCGGGATCACGCTCAATCGCCGTCAGCCATGGCTGTGCCGGTGGCAGCGCGGCATACGGGTCGCCGGGAATCGGGCCGGCGGTGACGTCCAGCAGCGCTGCGCAGTCGCGGACCGTACGTGTGAGCGCATGCTCGTTACCGAGACCCTCAACCGACCGCGAGTCTGGGGCGAAGCTCTTTCGACCACGAGCCGGTTTGAGTCCGATCACCCCGCAGGCTGACGCGGGTACGCGGATCGAGCCAGTCGCGTCGCTTCCGGACGCCGCCGGAACGAGACCGACCGCGACGGCCACCGCCGAGCCACCGCTCGAGCCTCCGGGTGACCGCCCGGGTGCGCGGGGGTTGATCGTCGGCCCGAACAGGACAGGCTCGGTCGTGCAGTGATTTCCCCATTCGGGCGTGTTGCTCTTGCCGACGATCAGCAGTCCCGCGCGCTCGTAACGCTCGACAACCTCAGAGCTCTCCGTGGAGATGTGGTTGCGCAGCGCGACCGAGCCCATCCGCTCGGGGGTTCCCGCGAGCGGTTCGCCGAGGTCCTTCAGAAGGAACGGAGCGCCCGCCAGCGGCCCGTCGCTCTGCGGCCGGGCGGCGCGGTTGCGTGCTCGGTCGAACAGGTCGCAGATGACTGCATTCAGCCGTCGCTCGGATTCGATCCGAGCGATCGCGGCGTCGAGTAGCTCGAGTGCGGTTGCCTCGCCACGACGAATGAGATCGGCATGGCCGATCAGATCGAGCTTCGAAAGATCCGTCACAGTGCGTGCCCCGGTTCGTGTCGTGGCTCGACGCCGTGCCTGCGGCCGCCTAGTCAGGTACGGGCGCCCAGTGAGGCGTGCCTACGATAGCGCCCTGAGCAGCGACGAGCCGCCCGCGCTCGGCTCGGCTGCGCCCGAGTCGGCTACGCCCGGCTGACTGCGGTCCGCAGCTCCAGCCCGTCGATCGTCGTCGTCGTGAGCGCTCCGTCGGGCTCGTAGCGCACGTCGACGGCGAGCGTCTCGCCGGCGATGTACTGCTGGTGGGCGCGGGCGGCGTCGAGCAGCTCGTGGTCGCCGTCGAGCCGCAGCACGATCCTGTCGGACACGTCGAGCCCGGCGTCGCGGCGAGCCGCCTGTACGGCGTGGACGATCTCGCGGGCCCAGCCTTCGACGAGCAGCTCGTCGTCGACGGCGGTCTCGAGCGCCACCGCGTGCGAGCCCTCGCGCTCCAGCTGGTAGCCCTCCAGCGGCCGCATCGAGACCACCAGCTCGTCGGCGCCCAGCGGGTGCTCGCCGCCGCCGACGTCGATCGACACGGTGCCGCCGTCGCTCAGCGCCGCCGCCGCGCCGGCGGGGTCGAGCGCCGCGACGGCGGCGGCGACCAGCGGCATCTGCTTGCCGAACCGTGGCCCGAGCGCCCGGTAGTTGGGCTTGAGCTCGACTTCCACGAGCTCGTCGGCGGCCGACACGAACCGCAGCTGCTTGACGTTCAGCTCGTCGCGCACGAGCTCGGCCATCCGCTCGATCGCCGCGCGCTCGCCGCCGGCGGCGACGATCACGGCGGCGCGCAGCGGCTGGCGCACCTTCAAGCCCGCCTGCCCGCGCGCGGCCAGCCCAAGGCGCACGGTCTCGCGCGCCACCGCCATCTCCTGCTCGAGCTCGAGGTCGCGCTGGAGGTGGGTGGTGGGATCCAATTCCGGGAAGTCGCACAGGTGCACGCTCGGCTCGGCGCCGTCGAGGTTGTCGTAGATCTCGTCGGCGAGGAACGGGATGAACGGCGCCAGCAGCTTCGCGAGCGTTGTCAGCACCGTGTGCAGCGTCAAGAAGGCGGCGGGCTCGCCGTCCCAGAAGCGCCGGCGCGAGCGGCGCACGTACCAGTTCGACAGCTCGTCGACGTAGCCCTGGATCGCGCGGCCGGCGCCGGTCGCGTCGAACTCGTCGAGGTGCTCGCGGACGACCGCGACCGTCGCATTCAGGCGGGACAGCGCCCAGCGGTCGAGCTCGGCCAGGTCCTCGGGAGCGCCGTGCGCGCCGCTGCCGTGCCCCAAGCCGGCAGCGGCGCCGGTCCCGTTCGCGCCGACGTTCAGATCGATCCCGTTCGCGTTCGCGTACAGCACGTAGAACCCGTATGTGTTCCACAGCTGCAGCATGAACTGACGAACCCCCTCGGCGACGGTCTCCAGCGAGAAGCGGTAGCCGTCCCACGGGTACTTCGAGGCGAAGAAGTACCAGCGCAGCGCGTCGGCGCCGTAGCTGTCGATCACCTCCCACGGCTCGACCGTGTTGCCGAGTGACTTCGACATCTTGCGGCCGTGCTCATCGAGGATCAGCCCGAGGCAGACGACGTTGCGGTACGAGGAGCGGTCGAACAGCAGCGTCGAGACCGCCAGCAGCGAGTAGAACCAGCCGCGCGTCTGGTCGAGCGCCTCGCAGATGAAGTCGACCGGGAAGTGCGCCTCGAAGCGCTCCGCCTGCACGTGCGGCGCGCCGTACTGGGCGAACGGCATCGAGCCCGAGTCGAACCACACGTCGATCACCTCGGGCACCCGCTGCATCGCGCCGCCGCACCGCTCGCACGGGAACGTGACCTCGTCGACGAACGGTCGGTGCGGATCCTGAAGCCTTACACCGCTCAGCTGCTCGAGCTCGGACAGCGACCCGACGACCTCGACGCAGCCCTGCTCGCAGCGCCACACCGGCAGCGGCGTGCCCCAGTAGCGCTCCCGCGACAGCGCCCAGTCGACGTTGTTCTGAAGCCAGTTGCCGAAGCGCCCGTGCTTGATCCCCTCGGGCGCCCAGCGAATCGTCTCGTTCGCGGCCAGCAGGCGATCCTTGACCTGGCTGGTGGCGATGTACCAGGACGGCTTCGCGTAGTACAGCAGCGGCGTGCCGCAGCGCCAGCAGTGGGGATAGGAGTGCTCGTAGGTCTCGGCGCGAAGCAGCCGCCCGTGCGCCCGGAGGTCCTCGATCAGGTCGGCGTCGGCGTCCTTCACCCAGCGCCCCGCGTACGGGCCGATCCGCTCGTCGTAGGTGCCGTCGAGCCCGACCGGGTTGACGACCTCGAGCCCGTACTGCTGGCCGAGCCGGAAGTCGTCCTCGCCGAATGCGATCGCCGTGTGCACGAGCCCGGTGCCGTCCTTGGCAGTGACGAAGTCCGCCGCCAGCACGGTGTGCCCGCGCGGGCCGTAGGCGCTGCCGGGGATGAACGCAAACGGCGGCTCGTAGCGGGCGCCCTCCAGCGACCGGCCAGGGAACGCGTCGAGCAGCTCGACGTCCTCGCCCAGCACCCGCTCGGCCAGCGCCCGCGCCACCACGTAGACGCGTCCATCATGGCGCGCGCGCACGTAGGTCAGCTCCGGGTCGACCGCGACGGCGGCGTTCGACACGAGCGTCCACGGCGTCGTCGTCCAGATCACCAACTCGTCGCCGCCCTGGAGTGGCGGCGACGGCTCGACCACGGGCAGCGTCACGTACACGCTCGGATCGACCACGTCCTGGTAGGCGCCGGGCTGTCCCAGCTCGTGGCTCGACAGCGTCACCTGGTCACGCGGGCAGTAGGGAACGACCTTCAGCCGTTCGTACAGGAGCCCCCGCTCGTGGATCGACTTCAGCGCCCACCACACGGACTCCACGTAGCTCGCGTCCATCGTTCGGTAGGCGTCGTCGAGGTCCAGCCAGTAGCCGATTCGCTCGGTCAGCTCGTTGAACTCGGCGATGTGGCTGACGACCTTCTCGCGGCAGCGGGCGTTGAACTCGGCGATCCCGTAGCGCTCGATGTCGTCCTTCGAGGTGAAGCCGAGCTCGGCCTCTAGCGCCAGCTCGACCGGTAGCCCATGGCAGTCCCAGCCGCCCTTGCGTTCGACGTAGTGGCCGGTCATCGTGCGGTAGCGGGAGAAGATGTCCTTGAACACGCGCGCCAGCACGTGGTGCACGCCGGGCGCCGCGTTCGGGAACGGCGGTCCCTCGTTGAAGCTCCAGACCGGAGCGTCGCGGCGGCGGCGCACCGACTCGGCGAACACGTCGCGCTCGCGCCACCGCGTCAGCACCTGCTCCTCGAGCCTCGGGAAGTCAGGGCGGGGATCGACGGGACGGTGCGCGGCGAGGTGCGGATCGCCGGGTCGGCGGGGATCGGCAGGGGGGAGCGCGGCCATGGCGGGCTTCGATTCTAGGCGGCTGTCTGGGAGGATCGGAGTGCGCCCCGCTGGCGTTCGCGAGCATCGGGCGGCGCGGAGGATCTGGGAGGATCGAGGCGTGAAGCTGCGGCTCTACCACCACGCCGACGGCGCCCGCGTCGCCTACCGCGAGACCGGCACGGGACCGCCGCTGGTGCTGCTGCACTCGCTCGGTCTCTCGCATCGCGAGTGGGAGCCGGTGGTGGAGGCGCTGTCCGCGCGCTTCCGCGTGGTGCTGCCGGACCTGCCGCTGCACGGCGACTCCGAGGATCGTCCCCGGCACCCGTACACGCCCGAGTGGTTCGCGTCCGTGCTGTCCGGGTTCTGCGCCGAGGCGGCGGGGCCGCACCCATGCGTCGCCGGCCACGACTTCGGGGCCGAGCTGGCGCTGCTGGCGGTCGCCGCCGGGCAGCTGTCGCCGACCCGACTGGTGGTGATGCCCTGCCGTCTCCATCGTCGCGAGCGCTTCAGCCGCCGTCGCGGCGCCTGGCGGGTGGCTGTCCGGCTCGGCGGGCTGCCCGGTCTCGACCGCACGCTCTCGCATCTGGCGCCACTGGTGTTCCGCCCCGAGCTCGGCGAGCGCCTGTCGGTGGCGCGCAACCCGGCGGCCCGCGACCTCGTGCGCCACGCCTTCGCCGATGTCGGCGGCAACGCTAACCGCGCCCGCGCGTGGGCGAAGTTCGTCGCCCGCTGGCCGGCCCGCGACCAGCGCGACCTGCTCGACGCCTACCGCCAGATCACGCTGCCGGTGCTGCTGCTGTGGGCCGACGAGGATCCGTTGCACCCGATGGAGTGGGCCGAGGAGGCGCTCGACCTGCTGCCCGACGCGCAGCTGCGCACGCTCGCCCGCACCGGCTTCCTGATCGCCTACGACGACCCGGTGGGCGTGGCACGGGAGCTGATCGCCTTCTGCGGGTAGCTGGGCGCGCTCTCCCGGGCGCGACTCGTCGTCCCGGGCACGACTGCGTCGCGCGCGGCAGCTGATCGCCCTGGCGCTGATCGCCCTGGCGCTGGTCGCCCTGGCGTTGATCGCCCTGGCGCTGATCGCCCTCGCGTTGATCGCCTGGGTGCTGGTCGCCTGGGGGTTCGCCCGGGGGCTGGTCGCCCTGGCGTTGATCGCCCTTGCGTTGATCGCCTGGGTGCTGGTCGCCTGGGGGTTGGTCGCCCTGGCGCTGATCGCCTTCCGTGGGCGAGTTGTAGCGTTCCTGCTGATCGAGATGACAGCGAAAGGAAGTGCCGACATGGGCGTTCAGCAGGAGCAGCGGGG
>JASHQV010000005.1 GCA_030038955.1 Solirubrobacteraceae bacterium | reverse complement strand
CGACGGCGGCGCACGGCGGCACCGGCATCCATTCGACTTCGCCGAGCGCGCGCTCGGCACGCTCGGCAACCAGATAGGAGATCGGGCAGCCGGGCGCGAAGAACAGCACGGTCGCATCGTCTGCGCGCCGCGAGCGGTCGGCGATTCGCTGCGAGATGAGCACCAGGTCACCCACATCCGCCTTAACGGCAGCCCCGGGGATAACCGGCACGTGCCGGCGCGCCGCTCATACTTTTGTCGGTTTGACGCCCACCGCATCCGTTAGACTGGTTTTCGTTGTTCCGGGTTTGGCCTCGAGCCCCGAAGGCTGTCCCATAGGAGGGTGTGATCCCCCAGGCCCCGTCACCAAAGCGGCACCCATACGACCAGTGGTCGCCAGACGCACGTGCGCTGGACCTGGTCGGCGACAAGTGGACGCTGCTGATCGTGCGGGATCTCGCCTCCGGGCCGCGGCGGTTCGTCGAGCTGCAGCGGGTGCTGCCGGGAATCTCCACCGAGCAGCTGCGCTCGCGGCTGAACCGGATGGTGGCCGACGGGATGCTCACGCGCAAGCGCTACCGCGAGGTCCCGCCGCGTGTCGATTACGAGCTGACCGAGCGGGCCAGCGACCTGATGCCGGTCCTGGCCGAGCTCGCCCGCTGGGGCTACCAGTGGTCGTGGAGCGGCCCGCGCAGCAGCGAGCGGATCGACCTCGGCGCGATCTTCCGGCTCGCGCCCGGGCTGATCGAGCCGGCGGGCGCGCGAGGCGAGGTCGAGCTGAGCGTGATCGACGGCGCCCGCGACGGCGGCCAGGCGACGTTCACGATCGCGCTGCACGGCGACCACGCCGTGGTCCACGAGGCCGCCAGCGAGGCCGCCGCCGCCACGGTGCGCGGCGACGTGCAGGCGTGGGTCCGGGCGTTCTCGCCGGACGCCGATCGCAGCGGCCTGATCGTCGAGGGTGATCACGCGCTGGCCGACACGGTGCTCGGCTCGCTGGCGCTGACGGGCCCGGCCGGCGAGGCGGGCGCCAGCGCACGGCACGCCGCCTGAGGTCCGACGCCGCCGCGACGACGGGCCGCCCGTGAGCGCGCGTGCTCAAAGCCGCGCGCGAAGAGGTCCTACTTGCTCGGGTAGTTGGCCGCCGTCAGCTCCGGGATCTTCCCGGCCTTCGCTCCCGGCAGGGTCGGCGCCACCCAGCACGGCTGCTCGGTGGAGGTGGCACCGTGCTGGCCGCCCGCGTTGCTGCAGTCCCAGCTGGGGAAATCGCCATGCTCGAAATCGGCCGACGTGTTCAGCCACACCGGCGACGGGTACGTGTCGCCGCGATTGTTGGAATCGCGGTTCTGCGCGTACGACAGCGTCTCGGCGCCGACCGGCCCGAACTGACGCAGGTAGTGACCGGTGCCACCGCCCCCGAACGCGGTCGTCGTGGCGCTCAGCGCCGCGGCGCCGTTGGAGATGAAGTCGCTGAGCAGCGGCTGGTGGATCGACAGCCAGTCGATGATCGGGTTCAGCTGCTCGAGGAACGGACCGAGCGCGCCCAGCAGCGGGTTCAACCCGTCGATCACCTGCGCGGTCGCCGGCAGCCCGGTCTTGGCGGCGGTGATCAGTGGGCCGAGCTTGACGAACAGCTGGCGCAGGTACGGCGACAGCGTGGCGACCGAGCGCATCGTCGGGCCGAGGTTCCGCGCCGCCGGCTCCAGCGCCACGACCAGCGGGTTGGTGTTGTCCGAGAAGCTCTGCAAGGCGGACATCGTCAGGCGGCTCTGGGTGAGGAAGGTGGGGAACACGTGGAAGCTGGCGGCCAGCGCCTTGTTCTGCTGGGCGGTCGCGTGGAAGGTCGTCTCGCCGGTGCGGATCAGGCTCTGGAGCGCCGTCGGATCCGCGGAGATCGCCTTGAACACGGTGCCGCCGTTCCGCACGAGGTTGACGACCGCCGCGTGCTGGACGTCGAGCACCGTCAGGATGTCGTTGGCGTTGTAGGCGAACGCCGGCAGGTTGCCGAGCACGTCGCTGAGGTTCGCCTGGTTGCCCTTGATCGCCTCGGCCAGCTGCTGCTGCCAGACCTGGAAGGCGGCGCGCGTCTTCGGGTCCAGCGCGTCGAAGATCTGATCGAGCTGGACGGCGGGCACGACCTGGCCTTCGGGAATCGACGCGCCGTCCTTCAGGTAGTGGCCGTTGCGAACCCCAGGGGTGAGCTGCACGTAGGTCTCGCCGAGGATCGTCTTGGTCCGCAGGATCGCCTTCGTGTCAGCCGGCAGCGGGGCGTACTGGCGGTCGATCTGGAGCGTCGCGATCGTATGGTTGCCGTCGTGCGCCAGTCGCGTGCCGACGACGCTCCCGACCGACACGCCGGCGATCCGCACGTCCTCCTGGGGCGCCAGCTCGTCGGCATACTGGAACGGCACGTTGATCCGGTAGCCCTGCGGGTTGAACGGGATCGTGCCGCCGAACGACAGCCACAGGAACAGCAGCAGCCCGACGCACGACAGCGCGAATAGGACCATCGTGATCACCTTGGCGACTGAGGGGGAGCGGGTTTCCATCAGTTGGTCGGAAGCTTGCTGAGGAACGACACCTTGGCGCCGGCGGTGTTCTTGTTACGCGCCCACGACGGCAGCTTGCCCTGCTTCTCCAGCGAGTAGGCGGCGGCGTCGGCGGCGGCCTGCTTCGGGCACAGGCCCGCGTCGGTGAGGATCGGCGTGAGGTTGTAGAGCACCTCTTCGAGCGACGAGTCGTTCGCGACCTGGGCCGCGCTGGCGCAGCTCAGCTCCAGGAAGATGTTGCGGAAGTCGCCGTTCGCGTCCTGGCTGGAGAACACCGAGCGGGCGTTGTGGTCGACCCACGCCAGCCACCACAGGTACCCGTGCATCTTGTCTCCGGGGTTGTAGCCGACCAGGTTCAGGAAGTCGTCGACCACGTGGAAGCTGGTATCCAGGTTGGGCGTCGCGGCCGCAAGCTTGACGGCTGCCGGGCGCAGCTCCCGGACGACGGGCCTGGCGGCGACCACGAACGGGCGGATCTCGTTCTTGACGATCGGCGTCGACGGGGTCGCCAGCTCGCGCAGCGCCTTGTTCGCCGCCGGCAGCGACTTCGCCGCCGGCAGCAGGCTCTTGGCCGCGGGGCCGAGCTGCTCGGCAAACTCGTGCACCATCTGCAGCGTCGCGGTCGTCTGCTTGAGCGTGCCCGGCAGCAGCGAGATCGCCTTGCTGACGTTCCCGTCCTCGCTGGCGAACGCGTGGAACACGTTCGAGCTCGCCTCGATCAGCTGCTCGATCTGCGTCTGCTTGGTCGCCAGCGCGGTGTTCAGGCGGGCGAGGCTGTCGACCAGCTGCTGGAGGTCACGGCCACGGACCGCCACCGCCTCGTTGACACGCGCCAGGTCCCGATGCGTGGGCTCGAACCGCTCCAGCACCTGTGCCAGCTCGTCGCCCCGGTTCTTGAGGCCGAGTCCGGCGCCGTTGATCAGCTGATCGAGGTAGGCGCGGGTGTCGGAGTCGAGCTCGTCGAGCACCTCGTCGGGGTCGATGTCGGGCAGGCTGTTCGACATCGGGATCGTGAAGCCCTCCGGGGCGACGCGGGCCGGCGGCAGCCCCGGGTCGAGCTCGATGAACATGTCGTCGAGGCCCGTGCGCGGGCGCAGCAACGCGGTCGCGTCGGTGCGGATCAGGTGGCGGTACTGAGGCAGGATGTCGAGCCGCACGCGAGCACGTCCGCCCTCCAGGGTGATGTTGCCGATCGTCCCGACCTGAACGCCCGAGACCCGCACGCTCTGCCCCTGTCCGGGGGTGATCGCCTGGCCGGTCTGCAGCACCACGTAGTCCGAGAACGGCGCCGATTGCAACAGCGGCAGCCGCAGGCCCTGATGGTTGAGCACGTAGCCGCTGACCAGCGCGGCCAGCACGACCAGCACGAGGATCGCCACGAAGTCGGTGGAGTGGGTCTTGATCGCCCGCTTCATCCGCCGCTCACCGAGCTCATTTGAGGAGCTTCTCCAGTGCCGGTGAGACCGTCACCTTGATGCCCTGGGGGGCAACCAGCTTTCCGACCGTGGCGATCGCAGCCTCCACCGCGGACGTCCAGCGAGCCTCCGCGCCGGGGGCCGACAGATTCGTCGACTCCTCCGTCGGCGCCGCGCCCTTGCCACCGTCGTCGAGCTCGCTCTGGGTGATCGCGGCCTGCGTCTCGCAGGCGGTGTGCGGCTTCAGCGGCGGGATCTTCCCGTACGGGGCGGACGCCGGCTCGGTCCCCTCGATCGGCTCCAGCGCCTGCCCGAACAGGCCCGACTGCAGCGAGTACGTGAACGTGCCGCCGGTGCCGAGCACCCGGATGTAGGGACCGTTGGCGTCGAAGTCGCGGGACTCGCCCGCCAGCCCGGGCAGGTAGTCGACCGCCTCCTGGTAGACCTTCCGCAGCGGGAACCCCGCGGTGCCGCTGAAGACGCCGTCGTTGAGCGTCAGCTGCGACCACGGGTAGATCACGTTGACCGTGCAGCTCGAGGCGGGCCGCACCTCGTCCTTCATCAGCGGGATCGTCTCCTTGACGAGCTTCGCCAGCGCCGGGATCGTCACCGCCAGGTCGCCGGTCAGACCACGCAGCTCGGAGGGCTGGACGAGCAGCCGCAGCTGGTTGATCAGCGGCAGGCTGGCATCGATCGTCGGGCCGGAGGACTTGACGCCCGGGATCAGCGCCTCGGCGAGACGCTCGAGCGGCGGGAACGCCGCGTTCAGCGAACGCAACGTCGGCATCGCCACCGACAGCGTCTGCGGCAGCTCGGCGACCGCCGCCTGCAGGGCCGTGTTCTCGCGGGCGAGCGCGCCGGCGGTCGTGTCGAGGTAGCTGATCAGGTTCTCCAGGCTCTCCGGGTGGGCGTCGAGTGCGGCGCTGACCGTGCCCCCCTTGTTGATATAGGTGGAGAGGTCGTTCGGCCGCGTGCCGAGCAGGTCGTGCGTGACGATCGCCGTGTACTTGTAGGCGGGTGCCCAGTACTGGATCGAGGCGTTGTACGACTTGCCGCCGATGTACACGGCCTTGCCGTACTGGTCGATCAGCGTCTGCAGGCTCTGGCGAGTATTGGCCTGCAGCGAGGTCAGCAGCTGGTCGAGCTGCACCGGTTCGCTGCCCTGCTGGATCGGGAACGTGTGGCCGCTGTGGACCACCGGCGACTCGGGCGTGCCGGGCTCCAGGTCGACGAAGAAGTTGCCCTCGAGGAAGATCCGCGGCCGGATCCAGAAGGTGGCGTTGCGGTGGATCGGCAGCCCGTTGCCGCTGATCTGCATCGTCACCTTGGCGCCCTGATGGCCTTCGGCGGCGCTGCCGATCGGGGTCACGCCGGTCACCTTGCCGACGTCGACGCCGGCGATCCGGACGGGGGCACCCTGGATCATCCCGTTGGCCGAGCTGAACGTCGCGTTGATCGTGAACGGGCTCGCGAACGGGTTGGCGAACTTCGTGAAGCAGCCGTAGGTGAGCGCCGCGATCAGGATGATCCCGAGCGCGCCGGCCTGGAAACGGCTGAGGTGGAGTTGGAAGCGACGGCGTCTCATCGCTGGCGGCGGCGGCTGATGGGTCGGCGATCAGATCGCATGGGTCGACGGTCAGATCTCATTGGTTGGAGGCGACGTACGGGGGCTTCGAGCCGAGCTCGGGGACGCGGGTGAACGTCTCGCCCTTGGGGACGTGGCTGGCCCCGTCCCAGGTCGAACCCTGGTTGCCCGGCGTGTGGGAGTCGGTGTCGAAGTCGCGACCCTGCGGATCGAGGTGGTTGAGCTTCTTCGGGTAGCCGCGCTGGCCGGTTTCGCAGTCGGCGGCGCCGCTGTTGCTGACGGCGGCGCCGTACACCGGACCGTGCGCATACTCCTCGGTGGTGCCGGCCGGGGCGCCGCCGTTGACGGGTGCGGTGGCTCCCTGGCTGCCGACGTTGTTCGTCTCGAGCGGGTTGGCGAAGTTCAGCAGCGCCCGCTGGGCGTAGCCGTCGTTGGTCTCCTCGTCGAGATCGCCGGCCAGGTACGTCCACCAGTAGTTCCAGTCGTTGCATACGGTCACGAACGGGCCCAGGTAGCGCACGGTCGGGTTGAGCACGTCGACGGTCGCAGTCAGGCCGTTGAGGGCGACGCCGGTGCTCGGCGCCTCGGCCAGCGTCTTCAGCGAGCTCATCACCTGCTGCAGGTGCTGGTCCAGCGACGGCGTGCGGATCAGTGTCCGCGTGCCGGCCTCGATCGCCGGGTTGATGTTGGGCAGTGCGACCCGCAGCTCCTGCGTGGCCGGCGTCAGCTCGGTGCCGAGCGTCGTCAGGTTGGTCAGGAGCGGCTGCTGCGCTGCGAGCGACCGGGTCGAGGTCGCGAGCGTCGCGGGCGACTCCTTGATCGTGTCCTGCAAGTCGCTCGGGCTCTGGGAGATCGCCTCGAAGGTGGTGGCCATGTCGGCGAACAGCTGCACGTTCGTCTGCGCGACCGGGGCGACCGCGCTGGTGAAAGCGTTCAGCGAGCGCAGGAAGCGCGTCAGCTCGGTGCTGGGCGCCGACAGGTACTGGGCGACCGGCGCGAGGTGCCCGAACAGCGACGGCAGCGCGGCGATCGTGTCGTTGATCGCCGAGCCGCGACCGGCCAGCGCGTCGCCGAAGCCAACCAGGTTCTGGGCCACCGCGGCTCGTGTCGGCCCGTTGTACGAGTCGTAGATCTGATCCAGGCGGACCGGCACGCTGGTCTGGCTGATCGGCATCGTCGCCCCGTCCTTGAAGATCCGAGGCGAGTGGCCGACGGTGATGCTCACGTACTTCTCGCCCAGCACCGAGCGCGAAAGGATCGTCGCGGTCGAGTCGACCGGCAGCTTCCCCTGGGTGGTGTTGAGGTCGAGGATCAGCTGCGCCGCCGGCTGTCCGTTGGGGAGCACGATCGACCGCATCGACTTGACGAATCCGATGCGCGTGCCGGACTCGAGCACGTCATTGCCCGCGACCAGGTCGGAGCCGTTCGAGATGTCGACCTTGAGCTCGCGGGACGGCACGAACGGCAGCCCGGCGTTCGCCTGGTAGGCGAGCAGCACGCCGACGAGCACGACCAGCACCGTGACCGCGCCGATCAGCACGGGGTTGGCGAACGCGGACGTCGGCCGGCCGGGGCGCGACGGGCGTCGCTCCGGGCCGGAGGCGGGCGGGCGCGAGCCCGTGGGGGGGCGGATCGTGGTGCTCACGCGTCGCTCCTCACGGCGAGCGCGCCGGCCACGACGACGGACGTACTCACGGCGACAGACTTGCTAACGGGCATGGACGTGCTCACTGGCATGGAGCTGCTCATGGCGACAGCAGGTAGTCGAGGAGCTCCCGCGCCTCGCTCGTCGTGCTCGAGCCGCCGCCGCTCGAGCTGGTGCCAGTGCCACTCCCGAGCAGCGACCCGAGCGCCTTGGTCAACGTCTCCGTGAGCTTCTTCTTCTTCTTTCCCACCGCCCCCTTCAGCGCCGAGACGATCTTCTTGACCGTCGAGGTGGCCTTCTTGATCGTGCTCGGTGCCTTCCCGGTCGCGCTCGACGACTTCTTCGAGCCGCTCACGGGCTTGCTGCTGCTGCGCTTGCTCGGTTTGGCCGATGCCGACGTCGACGAAGACGCCGACAGCTTGCAGGCGGTCGTCGATGGCCCCTTGCGACCTGGAGGTGCGCCGCCCGGATCGGGCACGCAGGCGCTTGGATCCGACGGATCGGTCTCGTTGACGCCCGGTTGGTTGGGGCCGAGCCACGAGTAGCACGATCGATAGGACGACCCGTACTCGGACAGACTGTTGGCGACCGACTGCGGACTCGCGTACGGCGAGCACATGTCGCTGACGAACGCGTCGACGGCAAGCTCGTGCCCGTACTGCCCGTAGTAGCTGGTCGCCCCGGCGAGGTTGAAGACGAACTGCAGCAGCGCCTCGAGGCCGCTGTAGCCCTTGCCGCCGGGGCTACGCGAGTTCGGCTCGACCGCCCGGCTCTGGGTATCCAGGTCCGGCAGCACAATCGACAGGTTCTTGGCCAGCTCCGGCGTCGGCTGGGAGAACTTGTTCAGCTCGGCGACCGTCGGCTTGGCGGCGGTCACCGCGGCCTTGCCGGTCACCGAGGCCTTGCCGAGCGCCCGGATCGCGGGCAGCGCCGAGTGGGCGAACCCCGGTAGGTCAGTGAACAGCCGATCGAGCTCGCTCGATGCGGCGTGCAGGTTCTCCACGACCGGCGTGTTCGACTTCGCGGCGGCGCCGAGCTTCTGCATCGCTGGTCGCAGCTGCGCGAGGAACCCTGGGAGGTCCGCCAGGCTCTGCTTGAGCGAGGTCTTCTGCGCCGCGGTGTTGGTGGCGGCGCGATCGGCGTACTCGACGAACCGGGTGATCGCGCCGGTGTTGTCGGCCAGGGCGGTCACGACCTTGTCGGAGCTGGCGGTCAGCGCCTGCAGCGTGTGCGAGTCGCCCGCCAGCAGGTTCAGCAGGTTGTCGGTCTCGCGCAGCGCCGGCAGGGCGCGGTCGAGCGCGGCTTGCAGGTCCCCCGAGCGGGCGGCGACGCCGGCGCCGAGCGAGTTGATCAGCAGCGATAGGCCTTCGCGCTCGGGCATCTGGAAGATGTCGAGGATCAGGTCAAAGGGGATCGTGGAGGTCGTGTGCGTGACCGGGATCAGCGCCCCGGAGTGCAGCAGCGGCCCGCTCGTCCCGGGATCGCATGAGACGAAGTACTCGCCGATCAGCGACTGCGGCTCGGAGTCGCAGGTGGCGCTCGAGTGGAAGGCGGCGAGTCCGGGCTGGGTCACCGTGACGGTCACGATCGCCCGCAGGTTCTTCTGGTCGAGGCCGATCTTCGAGATCGTCCCGGCGGGCACGCCGGAGACCTTGAAGTCGGCACCGGTGACGAGCCCGAACGCGTTGTCGAACTCGATCCGGTAGGACGTCGCGTGCGCGTGGTTGCCCGCCGCGCCGGTCGTGACGACCACGAAGGCGGCCACCGCCAGCAGGATCGCCGCGCTCGTCACGACTCGCTTCATGACCCTGTCGGCTGCTGGTTGGGGCTACACGCGTAGCCGGAGTACGGGTACCACATGGCGCCGCGCTCCATCGAGCCGGGACACCGGTCGCCGTCGTTGGTGGTGACCGCACCGGCAGTGGTGCTCGTGCCGTAGGCCGCCACCTTGCGCAGCGCCGCGTCGAACAGCGACGGCTGGAAGTCGATCGTGTCGTCGTTCAACGACGACACGCCGACGACCGGCGCAACCCGGCTGTAGCCACCGTTGGCGTCGTAGCCACCGGGGTGCGAGAAGCCCTCGAACCAGCCGGTCAGGTCGACCGAGTACGGACGCGCAAACGCCAGCTCCGGAGTCGAGTCGTCCAGCGCGACCGTCGACTCGGGGAAGGCGCCGCGCCGCAGCTTGCCGTCGGCCTCGACGTCGCGCACGGTCGCGTCGGCCAGCGGCACGCCCAGTCGCGTCAGGTCGGTCAGGTCGTTGTCCGGCCCCGGCTTGGAGACGATCGCGGCCAGGTCGCGCACGGTCGGAACCGAGTCTTCGGCCAGCGGCCGCAGCTCGACCAGCAGCCTGTCCAGCTTCGGCGCGACCGGCTTCGAGGCGTTGACGAGCGGGGTCAGCACGCCAAGCGCGGTGCGCAGGTTCACGAACGTCGTGTTGGCCAGGCGCATGAAGCCCGGCAGCTCCCCGATCGCATCTGAAAGCGCCGTGTGCTGGGCGGCCAGCGCCTGCGTGGTCGTCGACAGGCTCTTGACCAGCGAGGTGAGATCCGCCTGACGCTGGGCGATCGTCGTGAACAGGTCCCCCGACTTGACCACGAACCGCGTGAACTTGGAGGTGTCCTGGTTCAGCTCGTCGAACAGCATCGTCGAGGAGGCGACCGCCGGGTTCAGGTACTGCCAGGCGATCTGCGCCTTCTTGCCGGCGCCGGCGTACTCGGAGGCGGTGCCCTGGATCAGCTCTTGCAGCCCCCGGCGGGTGGGGGTGTTGAGCGTGTCAAACAGCTCGTCGAGATCGACCTCGCTGGTCGTGTTGGTCTCGCTGATCGTCCCCCCGCTGGGGATGACGCGGTTGTTCGGCGGACCCATGTTGAGGTCCACGTAGCGGTTGGCGATGCCCGACAGCGACAGCTCGCGGATCGTCGCCTCCGTCCCCTGGCGCAGCGGCGTGAACCTGCTGTCGGTGATGTTCAGCGTCAGTGCCGCGCGCCCATCGGGGGTGAGCGCGATCTTGCTGACCGTGCCGATCGGCGCGCCCCCGACCTCGACGAGATCGCCGGTGACGATCTGGCTGGCGTTCTCGAACACCGCTCGCACCGTGTACGAAGCGCCACTGCCGAGCACGATCAAGGCAGCCGCGACCACCGCGAGCGCAACCGCGCCGATCCCTGCGATCCGGCCGATCAAACTCGCGTTACGCACCTGGACACTCCCGCCTCGACCAACACGCTCACGCGCTCCTGCCTGGCCTGCCTCACGCGCTCTGCCTGGATGCATCGCGCGCTTCCTGCCTGGATCTCACGCGCTCCGCCTGGATGCATCGCGCGCTTCTTGCCTGGCCGGCGACGCTAGCAAGGCGCGAGATGCGCCGTCAACTGGGAACCGTCGCGGCGGGGCTGGGGTTGTGGCAGGCGTGAACTGTCACGTTCAGTGGACTCTGGCGCGCGCTGACGCCGAGCACGCGCCCCCAGTAGATACCCGGGGCGGGACTCGAACCCGCAATGCCCTTGCGGGCAGCGCTTTTTAAGAGCGCCGACTTTGCCGATTTGTCTACCCGGGCGTGAGCGGCATGTTAGAGGCGCGGGCGGGTGCGCATCGACGCGGCGACGGCGGTCGTGAGGGGAGGGGGAGCGCAGGCGGGTGCGCATCGAAGCGGGGACGTGGACGCGCGGCGATTCGCGAGACTGCATGCGCAACCTTGGCGCTGCTACGGTGTCCATGCGGGCGACGCAGTCTGCGCTTCAGGAGCTTGGGTGGAAGTCTCTGCGCTCAAATACTCGGCCGGCATCGCTCTTCACGGACGCTCACCGCTGCTGCGGCTGCAGTCTGATGAGCGGCTCGTGTCGCTCGTCCGCCGTGGCAGCGACGCCGCTTTCGAGGTGCTGGTGGCTCGCTACAACGCGCGGCTGCTGGCCTTCTGCCGACACATGCTTGGATCCCGGGAGGACGCCGAGGACATCCTCCAGGACGTGCTGGCGGCCGCCTATAACGCGATCCTCGCGGACAACCGACCGATCAACGTGCGCCCGTGGCTGTACCGGATCGCCCGCAACCGCAGCCTCAACCACCTTCGCCGCACCCAGGCGGTGGGCGTCGACTCGATGGACGTCCACCTCCACGAGTTCGGCGCCAGCGCGGCTGACAAGGTCCATGCGCGCGAGTCGTTCCGCCTGCTGATCGGCGACATCCAGCGGCTGCCGGAGAGCCAGCGCACAGCGCTCGTGCTGCGCGAGATGGACGCGCTCTCCTACGACCAGATCGCCGAATCGATGGAGACGACCGTGCCGAGCGTCAAGTCGCTGCTGGTCAGGGCCCGGATCGGGCTCGCCGAGGCGGCCGAGGCGCGGCTGCTGTCGTGCGACGAGGTGCGGATCGAGCTGGGCGAGGTGGCCGAGGGAATCCAGCACAAGCCGAGCGCGGTCGTCCGCCGGCACCT
>JASHQV010000275.1 GCA_030038955.1 Solirubrobacteraceae bacterium | reverse complement strand
GGCGCCGCTCGCTGAGGAGACCCGTGAGCCGAAGCGCAACGTTCCGCGGGCCGTGGCGCTGTCGATCGTCCTGATCGGTGGCTTCCTCGTGATCTGCTACTGGGGGCAGATCGTGGGCTGGGGCACCGCCAAGTACGCCGGCATCAGCACCTCGGCACAGCTCCCCGCTCTCGTACTCGCCCACCGCTTCTTCGGCGGCGCGTGGGTCATCCTGCTGTTGGCCTTCCTCAACAGCACGATCGCCGTGTGCCTGGCGACGGCGAACGTGGGGACCCGCATGTGGTACGGGATGGCCCGCAACGGCTCGTTCCCGAAGGCGCTCGCGAAGATCGACGCGCGCTTCAAGACGCCGATCAACGCGATCCTTGTCCAGATGTGCCTGTCACTGGCCGTCGGAGTCGGCGTCGGGGCAGCTTACGGAGCCCAGACGTCGTTCGACTTCGTCGACGGCCTGATCCTCGTCCTTGCGGTGGGTGTTGTCTACATCATGGGCAACGTGGCGGTTTTCCGGTTCTACCGCACCGAGCACCACGCGGAATTCAACTTCTTCCTGCACGTCGTGTTCCCGATCGTGTCGTCGGCAGCGCTCATCTACGCGGTGTACAAGTCGTTCTTCCCGTCGCCGGGTCACCCGTATGTGTTCGCGCCGCTCGTCGACGGTGCCTGGCTGCTGATCGGACTCGTAATTCTGGTGATCATGAGAAGGCGCGGCAAGGAGGACTGGCTGACCACAGCCGGGGCGACACTCGCCGAGATCGAGTAGGTGGTCACGACGACGCTGTCGATCGGGACGGTGCCCGGCGGGCGCGGAACGCCCCGGCCGTAAGGAAGAGAAGACGAAGCATGGGAAGCGAGACACCAGAGGCTCGCCTCGCCGCCCTCGGGATCACCTTGCCCGATCCGAACCCGCCGGTGGGCAACTATGTGGCGGCGGTAACCGTTGGCAACGTCGTCTTCGTCTCCGGCCACGGACCGTTCCAGGATGGCGAGTACATCTTTCGGGGCAAGCTCGGACGCGACCTCGACGTGACCACCGGTCAGCAGTCCGCGCGGTTGACGATCATCAACCTGCTGGCGAGTCTCAAAGCTGAGGTCGGCGACCTTGACCGCGTCAAGCGCGTAGTGAAGCTGCTCGTCCTGGTGAACTCCGATCCCGAGTTCGCCGAGCAGCCGATGGTCGCCAACGGCGCGTCAGATCTCCTCGTGGAACTGTTCGGCGAGGATCGTGGACGGCACGCAAGGTCGGCGATCGGTACGGGTGCGCTCCCGATGGGTATCTCAGTCGAGATCGAGGGGATCTTCGAGGTCGGGTGACACATGCTATCGGCTGCCGGTCGTCTCCAGCATGAAGCGCATGTTGCCTGTGAGATCTGCGGCCTGCTTGATATAGGAGCAACCGTTGATCCCGACACTGAGGGCCGGTTCCCGATCCAGGTTTGAGGTTCGTGAGCTTCGAGCCGTCACCGTCGACTCGATCCAACCCTGGCGGACCAGTACCACGCCGGCGCGCACGCTCGTCGTACTCATGGCCTTTGCCGACGATCGGCTCGGGATGGCGCCCAGGTCCCCGACGAGGGTCCTGAACGGGGAGTGCACGATGGTAACCTTATGAGCATGTGTTGCACGCGATTTGCGACGATGTCGGTCGTCGTCAAGGATGATGTCGAGCAGGCAGAGGCGGTCACCGGCACGCACGGACCCCGGCTGGCTAACCGTGTTGAGAAACCGCCCGCCGTGTTGCCTCGGACGAGGCCCCTCGGTGCGGTCCGCGACCGTCTTCGCGCTCGGAGACCGACTGCCCGAGATCTGGCGGCTCGATAAGCGTTGTGGAAAAAACAGCCGCGCCCGTCGCGGCGAGGATTGCAACGCACTCCCGGGGTGTTCCCGCAGCGGGCGAGCAGCGCATGGTCGTACCGCGAAGCTGGACGTTTGGCTCGGTGTGACTGGTAGTACGCGGTGACGGCGGTCCCAGGGTGAGGGACCACCAGCTGGACGAGATCCAGAGCTGACGTTCGCTTAATTCCGGTAGCTGGGAGAAGCTCGCACCGTACACGCGAGCCATCGGAGCGGGCCGTCAACGAGTCGAGGTGGCTTGAGCGGCGTGAGCGAGATGTCGCTAATCCGGTCGCCACGATGGGGGTTGCTAACGCGTCGAAGCGGTCGTCAGTCTCGATCGAGCCGTGATCAAGGATGCGCTGCGTCGGTGTTTCAACAGTGCTGTTGCGACGGCTACGAGCCGATCTGGTTGCGTGGTGGCGGGGCCTCGCTGCCCGTTGGGTAACGCGGAGTCCCCCAACACCGTGTACGCGTTGGCTAGCAGAGCAGGTGAAATGAAAGCGGCTGTGGCGGCGATGTAAGAGATGACCCCGGACGAAGGAAATTGCAGATGGATGAGCGGGTGATCTCAGATGACGAGCTGGATGCGCTGCTGACGGAGCGGGATCCGCTGGACACGATCCGTCTGAGCGCGCGGCGGCTGGAGCCGGTGCTCGCTCGGTTGGCATTGGAGATCGGGGCAGTCTGCGATCCCGAGCCGACGGTGTCGCCTGCTCGTCGCCCGAGAATCACGCGTCGTCTGATCACCTTCGCTGCTGTCGGGGTGGTGGTGGCGCTAGCGGCCGCGGTCGGGGTCGGCGTCCTCGTTGGTGGGTCGAACCGGTCGCTGCTGCCGGGGGTGCGGTTGCCTGCCGCTCAGGCTGCGCAGCTCAACCAGATCGCCGAGGCGACGGCCGCGGGACCGAGCGCGGGGCATGGCAGGTGGTTGTACGTAAAGCTGATGACGACCGAGCGTCAGGGTCTGGGGGTCGGTAACTCACCGGTCGTCTTCTACTCGGTGACCGAGACCGTGCAGGAATGGACCACGAGTGCCTCCGGCCCGGTTCGGGTGCGAGTGACGTTCTCCGACTTCGCATTCGCCTCGGCCCACGCCCGCAGGGTGTATGAGTCCCACCGAGCACTGTTCCACCGAGCTCTTGCCCCGCTTCCACTGGCCGCTGGTCACATTGCGGTGGTTGACGCGATGATTCCGCGCGGGGTGCGGGTCAGCCCGACCGACATCGGCAACGGGACCGACTCGAAGGTTCCGCTTTCGTCCCTGCCAACCGACCCGCAGGCGCTCGTCAAGCTTCTCGGCCGCGAGGATCTGAAGGGATTTCGCCCCGGTACCAAGCGGCTTACCGCTGCAGAGCGCCGGCAACAGCAGCGATTCGTCACTAACAACAAGGCTTTGGGGGAGTGGCTCGGCCTCAGCCAGATCCTGATTGCCTCAACCTCGGCTCAGCAGCGCGCCGAGGCCTACCGCGCGCTGACGCTGGTGCGCTTTGTCCACGTCGTGGGTGAGCGTCGAGATGCGCGTGGGCGCCTGGGAATTGCGGTCAGCTTCCGTGAGCCGGGCGCTGGCAGCCCTACGGAGACCTTGATCGTCGATCCACAGACGGGCGATCTGCTCGAGGACGACAGCGGCAGCGGTTCGGTGGCCGTCTGGCTTGCCCGCGCTTCGGTCGACTCCGACACTCAGCTGCCGAGCGGTGCCACACAGCCCCAACCTCGCACGTTCTCGTCGCCAGCCGCGATCGTCCGCGCCATCGGGGGCGGGCTGGTCGGATGACCGGCCCAAGTAGGGCAGGGAGGGCTCCGGCCTCCGCATCCGCCTTCTCCGAGCTTTACGACGCGACCGCTGGCGACCTTCTCGCCTTCCTCCTGCGCCGCACCCACCGTCCGGAGGACGCCGCCGACTGTTTGGCCGAGACGTTCATGATCGCCTGGGAGAAGCACGACAGCCTTCCGACCCAGCTGGACCATGCCCGACCCTGGCTGTTCGGGGTGGCGCGCAACGTTCTCAAGCGAGAACGGAAGCGCTTCAGCCGTGCGAGCACGGCGACAGCCGAACTCGCACGCCAGCTACATGGCACTCAACGCGAGATGCCGGAAGACGATCCAGTCGGTGCTGCCCTCCAGCAACTGGCCCCGATAGACCGGGAGATCATTGAGATGCTGGCCTGGGATCAGCTCGCCCCGCGGGAGGTCGCAGCAATCCTAGAGCTCACGCCCAACGTTGTCCGCATCCGCGCGCACAGGGCACGGCGCAAGCTGCGCGAAGAGCTCAAGTCACAGAGCCACGTTCGGCACACGAACAGCTGAACAGCTTTCCCACTGCTTTCCGTGCCATGCGATGGCGCCGGTCGTCGAGGAGCTTCCGCTCGCGTTCGTGGCGACCTGCTCATGGCGCCTGCTCCGCATCGTAAGCGCTCACCGGTCAAAAGCACAAGCTGCGGAGCGCGAGTTCAGCGACGGGCCATGGTGCCGATAACGTCGCATGGGGCGCACTCTGCGCTGACACGTTTTGATAGGCGGTTGCGGTGTTAGTCGTTGCGTATCTGTCGCAGTACGAGTTTCAGTTCGGCATCGGCGTGCTGGGCGCTGTGTTCATCGTCTCTGGCGTGTTGACGGCGCTCGGGTTCGGGAATCAGATGCGCATGTCCGCACGGGCTGCGCATGTAGCAGGAATGGTTATTGCGCTGGTCGGGCTTGCCCTCTTCGCTGCTGCTGTGGCTGACTTTCAGCCAGGCTGTACGTGGTGCAGGCACGATCGTTGGGGTGGCGGCACATCGCCGCCGCCGATCTTTCTCGTTTGGCTTGTGGGGGTCGTGGGAATCGGCACTGTTCAGGTCGCTCGCGGGATTCGGGCGAGGAGGCAGACGTCGGATAGAAGCGACCACGGGTGGGCCGCCGTCAGCGGAAGCCAGCCACTCGCTGCTGCGACCACCTCGGCTGCGAACGAACTGTCAGTGGTTGGCGGGATCTCACTGCGATCGTGGGGACGGTTCTCATGGCCGATGTGCAGAGCGACCGTTGCGGCAGACGGCGTCATGTTTGAGGCTCGCGGGCCGTTGCGGTTCATCGCACCGCCTTTCGCGCTGCGGTTCAGCCAGATGCGCTCGGTTGAGAGACTGCAAGCGCCGGGACTTGCTGGTCTCTACATCTACACCACTATCCAAGGCTTTGACGAGGTCCTGTTTTCAGGATGGCCGACGACCATCCGTATGCTCGAAGACACCTTGAGCCACCACCAAGTCGCGATCACCAGCAGACGCGATTGACTGGGCAGCCCAGTAGCGCAGCCATCTGGGTGCTGCCGCGCTTCTCGAAAGGGCTCGCCTCGTCAGATCAGCCGTCACGAACGGGTTGCCACGCAGGGGCCCGTCCGATCGGCCACCATCGGCGCCATCCCTAGACGACATAGGAGTGGCAACGCGTGACCTTCGTTGGCGAGGAGGGAGACGCTGGCTCCCCGAGGATCGGGCCCCCTGCTCGTGTGCTCATGGGTGCCTCGTCACACCAGCTGGGACGGCTGCCTGTGTCCGAAATCGACAGCGAGTCTTGAGTCGCTGTGGCAGTCAGTTGCGGACTTCGGGGAGGTCGCCGTACCAGTAGGCAGCGATTGCGCCTGCGTCCATGAGGATGTCGCTGCCGGTCATGGATCCGCCGTCTGGGCCCATGAGCAGGGCACCAACGGTGCCGATCTCGACGGGGAGCGCCGGAAGGCGGTTGCCGGAGTGGGAGGCGATCACGACGCCCGCTCCACCGGAGGCGATGACGTTGCCGAAGTCCTCCAGGATGACCGCGGTGCCGTGTAGGTCGACCGTCAGGATCGTCGATGGCGACGCCTGTGACGGGGAGACGCTGGCCGCGTGATCACTCCCGTGACCTCTCGGAGGCCAGCGGCCGTCTCGACGAGGGCATGGACCGCATTGCGGGAGGACGCGTCGACGGTCGCGACGCTCACCTCGTAACCGGCGTTCTCCAGGACTTCCGCTGCGGTGTTGGCGTTCTCTTCACGCAGGTCGGCTAGCAGCACGTGCTGCCGACGCCGACCCGCCGCGCGATGGCTTGGCCGATCAACCCGGGTCCGATGACGACGATGACGTTGCCCATGACGGGTCTTCCTGTGGGGTCGGCGGGGTCTGGTATTCCTGATCGGTGACGTGCTCGCCCCAGGTGACGGGACTGCCGTTCTCGTCGTGCCGCTGCATCGCGATGTGGGCCATCAAGCGGTTGGGAGCGGCGCCGTGCCAGTGGTTCTCGCCCGGCTCGAAGAAGACGCGGTCGCCGGGGTGGATGACCTCGACGGGGGCGCCTTCGCGTTGGCAGAGCCCGACCCCTTCGGTGACGTAGATGGTCTGGCCGTGGGGGTGGGTGTGCCAGGCGGTTCTGGCGCCGGGGGTGAAGTGCACCGCGGCGGCCGCCAACGTAGACGTGGCTTGCGGCTCGGCGACGGCATCGATGTAAACGTCGCCGGTGAACCAGTCAGCAGGACCTTTCTGGGTCTCGATGCTGCTGCGGGTGATCTGCATCTCCTGCTCCTAGCGGTCGATCATTCGTTGGGTGGCTTCGGAGTAGCGGGCACCGTGGCCCTCGAGCTGCGCGCTGTCGATCCCGCGCAGCTCATCGGGCGTGAGCTCGAGCTCGGCGGCGGCGAGGTTCTCCTCGAGGCG
>JASHQV010000274.1 GCA_030038955.1 Solirubrobacteraceae bacterium | reverse complement strand
GAGGTCGGGTTGAGCCAGCTGGAGATCAGGTGCCCGGCGGCGTTACCGACCGGGACGCGCCGGGCGGCGATCCCGCCGATGCAGGTGCCGAGCGCGAACGGGGTCAACAGCGAGCAGATCGCGAAGCCCGTGTCGATCCGTCGGATCTCGGCAGCGGTGCGGGCTCCACTTCGCAGCGCGTAGCTGGCGCCGCGCAGGATGATCCCGATCGCGGCGATGAACAGCGGGATCGAGAGCGTCGAGGCGATCGAGCCGAAGGCGACCGGATACGCGGTCCAGGTGACGGTGATCACGAAGATCAGCCACACGTGGTTGGCCTCCCAGACCGGCGCCATCGACTCGTGCGCGTGCTGGCGGATGCGCTCGCCGCGGGGGCCACGGCCGGCCAGCAGCTGCCAGATGCCCGCGCCGAAGTCGGCGCCGGCGAGCACCGTGTAGAAGACCAGGCCCGCCAGCACGAACACCATCGGCCACACGTACAGGTGCATCAGCATCCCCTCATGAGGGCTCGGCGCGCGGTTCGCCGGCGCCACCGGCGCGGGACCCGCCCGTACCGTGCTCACCGCCGGCGCCGGCTCCGCCCTCGATCGGCGTGTCCATCGGTGCCTGCGCCAGCCGGCGCAACAACCACAACACGGTCAGCGCCACGCCTACGTAGACGACCACCAGCGTGCCGTAGCCGATCGGCAGCTCCGGCACGTTCGTGACCGCCTGCGAAGTCCGCATCACGTCGTACACGACCCATGGCTGGCGCCCGACCTCCGTGGTCACCCAGCCGGCGATCAGCGCCACCACCGAGAGCGGGCCGGCGGCGATCACGGCGCGGTAGAACCACGGCGACTCGGGCAGACGGCGGCGGCGCCAGCGGAAGCCGAGGAAGAACACGCCGAGCACGGCCATCGCGGTGCCGAGCCCGACCATGATCTGGAACGACACGCGCGTGATGTTGATCGGCGGACGGTCGTTCGGGGGGACCGTGTCGAGGCCCTTGACGACGGCGTTGGGGTTGTGGAAGGCGAGCAGCGACAGCAGCTTCGGGATCTCGATCCCGTACTTCACCTGACGGTCGGTGTACCACCCGAGGAGATGCTCAGGGGCGCCGCGGGTTGTCTTGTACAGCCCCTCGATCGCGGCCAGCTTGACCGGCTGGGTGGTGGCCACGTCGCGCGCGAGCCAGTCGCCGACGACGATCTGCACCGGCGAGGCGATCGCGGCGATCGTCAGCGGCACGGCAAAGGCGGTGCGCTCATACCGCTCCCAGTGGCCACGCAGGCGTCCGCAGGCATATGCGGCGGCGACCACGAAGCCGGTGACGATGTAGCCGGCGATGTACATGTGGATCAGCTCCGGCCACAGGTAGCTGTTGCCGAGCAGCGCCTTCAGCGAGTTGACGTCGACGACGTGCCCGTGGCGGAGCTTGAAGCCGGAGGGGTGGTTCATCCAGGCGTTGACCGACAGCACCATCAGCGAGCCGAGAAAGCCGGCGACGATCACCGGCACGCCGCTGAGCAGGTGCGCCCGAGGCGACAGACGGTTCCAGCCGTAGATGTAGATGCCGAGGAAGATCGCCTCGGTGAAGAACGAGAAGCCCTCGATCGCGAAGCCGAGCCCGAACACGGACCCGAACGTGGCCGTGAAGTTCGGCCACAGCAGCCCCATCTCGAACGACAGGATCGTGCCGGTGATCACGCCGACCGCGAACAGCGCCACCATCACCTTCGTCCAGCGCTGGGCGAGCTGGCGATACACGGGCTCGCCGGTGCGCAGATGCAGCCACTCCAGGTACACGACGATCGCCGGGAACGCGATCCCAAAGCAGACCAGCGGGATGTGCACGGAGAACGACAGCGCCTGCATCTGGCGCGCCTCCAGCAGGTAGCGCTGGTGCGTAGGCGCTAGCGAGACGACCACGCCCGCGATCAGGCTCACGCGCGGGCTCCGCTGTCGGTCGGCGGCACCGCTCCGAGATTAGCCTTCGCTGCTCCCCGGTTCGGAGGTCGACTTGCGCGTGCCTATCCAGTCGGTCAGTAGGGTGACCGAGCACTGAGATGGAGCTGCGCGACCGCCACATCGTCCTGACCGGCGCGGGGAGCGGGATCGGGCGAGCGCTGGCGCTGCGGTTCGCCGCCGCGCGTCCGCGAGCGCTGGTGCTGTGCGACCTGGACGGCACGGCGATCGTCGGGCTGGCGGACGCGCTGAGAGCCGACGCCTTACGCGCGCTCGCGGTGGGCGCCGACGTCGGTCGCGCAGGGGAGGTCGAGCGGTTGATCGCCTCCGCGGAGCGAGCGCACGGGCCGATCGATGTGTTCGTATCCAACGCTGGCGTCGCCGGACCGCCAGGCCTCGGCGCCGCCGGCGCGGCCGGCGACGTCGAGTGGGCGCGCACGTGGGAGGTCAACGTGATGGCGCACGTGCGCGCGGCGCGGGCGCTGGCGCCGGCGATGGCGGCCCGCGGCGAGGGCTATCTCGTCAGCGTCGCGTCGGCGGCGGGCCTGCTCACGCAAGTGTCGGCGGCGGCGTACTCGGTGACCAAGCACGCGGCCGTAGCGCTGGCCGAGTGGGTCGCGATCAACTACGGCGACGCCGGCGTGTGCGTCTCGTGCGTGTGCCCGCAGGCGGTGCGCACGCCGATGCTCGAGCTCGCGGTGACGGAGGATCCGGTCGGGGCGGTGCCGCTGCTGGCCGGCGGCGTGCTCGAGCCCGAGCAGGTGGCCGAGGTGGTGGTGGCGGGGATCCGCGAGGAGCGCTTCCTGATTCTGCCGCACGCGGTCGTCGGCGAGCACCTGGCGCTGAAGGGCACGCGCCCGGAGCGGTGGCTCAGCGGCATGCGCCGGCTGCTGCGCGAAGCGCGGGCCGAGGCGGGTCAGCCGC
>JASHQV010000273.1 GCA_030038955.1 Solirubrobacteraceae bacterium | reverse complement strand
GCCGGCGCCAGCGGTGGCGCGGCCGCCGGAGCCAGCAGTGGCGCGGCTCAGCTGACTTAGGAAGTGCATAGTCAGCATCATACACATCTGACTTAGATCGGCGTTAGTCAGCTATCATGGGCTGGCGTGGAGCACACTCTTCACCTCACCGGCTCGCTCGAGCCTCGCGGCGCCTGGAAGGCAGACCGCTGCACGATCGCCAGGTCGCTCGAGGTGATTCCGACGCGCTCGGCGTTCCTGATCCTGCGCGAGGCCTTCTACGGAACCACCCGATTCGCCGACTTCGCGGCCCGCGTCGGCATCAGCGAGCCGGTGGCCGCCGCCCGCTTGCGCGAGCTGGTCGACCAGGGCCTGCTAGCTCGCGAGGACTACCGCGAGCCCGGACAGCGCACGCGGCAGCGCTACCGGCTGACTGAAAAGGGCGCCGAGCTGTTCCCGGTGCTGGTCGCCTTGATGCAGTGGGGCGACCGCTGGCTGGACGAGCACGGCGGCCCAGTCGAGCTGCGCCACCACGGCTGTGACGAGCGCGTCGAGGTCGAGCTCCGCTGCGCGGCTGGGCACGCGGTCGATGCCAGCGAGCTGGACCTCGTCCGCCGGCGTTCGTGATCAGCCACGGCCGATGGCTACGCCAGCCCGATCCGGACCATCTGCCGCCTGACGTCGAGCGCGACGTCCGCGGGACGGCGATCGCGCGTCGACAGCACCACGTCGATACCCGCCAGCCGAGGGATTGCGTCGGCCAGCGCCCGCGCGTGCTGCTCCAGCATCGCCTTGCCCGGCCACGAGTCGGGCTCACGGTGCGCCACGCGGTTGGCGACGAGGTCGGCGGGCGCGGTCAGGCAGACGACCACGACCCGCTCGGCGTCTAGCGCATCGACGATCGCCTCCAGCTCCGCGTCTGTCTCGGGGGTCGCGACCACCAGGTGCAGCCGCCGTCCTGCCTGGCGCTCGAGCGCGATCAGCGATCGCAGCTGCGGCAGCCACTGCTCGAGCGTCAGCCACGGCCAACCCCACGACAGCAGATCGGTCTCGATGCCCCCGTACGCCACGTCCTCGGTCTCCAGCAGCGTCCCCAGCGTGCCAGCCACCGAGCTCTTGCCCGAGCCGGGGGCTCCGATCAGCAGGACGGCGGCGGCTTCACGTTCGTTCATGTCCTCGGCTTTCGCCTACCCCGATGTGGCTGCGTGCGCTGCCTTCGTCGTCCCAGACTGCGCCGGTTTGTCGGATCGACAAAATGACATTTTGAGCAAAGCAGGCCCGTTCGCACTTCGTCACGCTCTCGCCGAGTCGCGGGTCGATCACGCTGCCGACCGACGTCCGCCAGCGTCACCACCTGGATGAGCCGGGCGCACAGGTCGAGATCGTCGAGCGCGATGATGGCGTGATCGAGCTGCACCCATTGCTGCCGCATCGCGCCGATCAGGCGTGGTTCTGGACCGAGCGCTGGCAGACGATGGAGCAGGAAGCTCAGGACGACATCACGGCAGGCGGCATCGAGACGTTCGACAGCACCGACGAGTTCCTGGCCGATCTCGAGCGTGAGGCCAGCCACCGCGGTCTGGCTTGAAGTTCCAGCAGACCGACCGGTTCGCCGGTGACCGACGCCGCCTGACCGACGACGAGCTCCGACGCTTCTGGCAGGTGGTACGAGACGAGCTCATCCCGGCTGCCGAGCGGCACGTCAGCGATCCCGGCTGCGCGTGGCCGGCGGCGTTGCGAGTCAAGCAGGTGCACGGCGCCATGGGGCGTGGGAGATGACCTGGAGCTGCACGGAGCCCGACGGCCGGGCGACGTTCGAGTGGGACCAGATCGAGGGTGAGCCGGCGATTCGCTGGCGCCGCATCGGCACCCACGCCATCTTCCCGGACCCATAGATTCGCTCACTCCGGCATTCACCCTCTTTCTGCGGGCACCCGCACGCCGAGATCGCCCGAGAACCCGGGATCAACCGCAGCCAGTGTTGAACCCGCAGCTGGAGCACGTGTAGCAGCTGCCGGTTCGCTGCATCATCCCGCCGCACTGCTGGCAGGCCGGACCGAGGTCGAGACCCTGGCGGACCGCCGGCGTCACCGGGGGCGTGTCGGTGAGCTTGGCCGTCGGAGCGACCGGCAAGCTCGCTGTGCGCGAGCCCGGGTGCTCGTCATCGTGGTGGCCATCGTCCTCGCCCGGGACCGGGCCGGCGGTGTCGCCGAGCTGCGAGCTCATCGCATCCTCAGCGGCCTTGCGCGCGCGCACCGCTGGGGTGAGGATGCCGAGCTCCTCCTGGAGGTCGACGTCGAGGAAGCGCGATGCGAGCCAGCGCATGATGTAGTCGGGCATCGACTTGGCGAACGGGATCTCGGGGTTCGAGGTCATCCCCTCCGGCTCGAACCGCATGTAGCTGAACTTGCGCACCAGCGTCTCCAGCGGCACCCCGTACTGCAACGAGATCGACATCAGCGTTGCGAACGAGTTCATCATCCCGCGCAGCGTCGATCCCTCCTTGCCGATGTCGGTGAGGAAGATCTCGCC